>DATDGH010001081.1:0-3440 GCA_036522215.1 Candidatus Angelobacter sp.
GGTGCCACGTTCCAGCGCCAGCCGCCTGATTCCGGAGCCGTTGAGGCGCAGGCGCGTATCCGGGTCCACGGCAATCTGGCCAATGTCTTCGACCCGAATGCTGGCTTCTGACTGGCCGTCTGTTTCCAGTAGTTGCCCCAAACCGAGTTTTCCCGTGCTGGTTTTTTCTCCCAGCCTGTGTGATCCGACCCTGGGCTCTCCTGATACACGGGTTACCTGCCAGCCGGCCTGCGATTTTGAAGCCGACATTGAATAAAGGAGTGTGAACACAATCCCTGCGACCGCGAGCACGCCCGCGGCCACGGCGAAGCGCGGGAACCAGGGCATCTGCCAGAATCGCCGGCGCGCCGGCTGCGGGCCTATGCCTGTTACCTCAGGAAAAGCGGGTGCAGGGCGATTATGACGCAGCCTGCCCAGCACTGTTTCCAGCTTCTGAATTTCAGGGTCCGGCTCACCCGAACCATCCCACAAGTAATCATCCTTCATGAATCATTCCTTTACTGCATTGCGCGATACGTTGCCGAGTTTCATCCTGCTTGCTTGTCCGCACTGGAGCCCGAGAGCTTCTCGCGGAGCTGTTGCATGCCTCGGTGCAGATTGACGCGTACTGAACCCGGAGTCAGCCCGGTGCGCTCGGCGATCTCCGGTCCCGTCATTCCTTCCACCAGCCGCAGCAGGAGCGTTTCTTGATACGTTTCCGGAAGAGTACGAATGATGGCAAGGATTGCTATAGCCTCTGCGTCAGGGCGGGCCGTCGTTTGACCGCCACCCTCTTCAGGCAGATCTTCCGGTAGTTCCACCTCATCAACACTCTGGCGATGATAGTCGTTGGCGCGGTTGCGGGTGATTGCCGCCAGCCATGCGCCAAAGCGATTGCTGTCGCGCAGGCTGCTGAGCCGCGGAAGCGCGTGCAGAAAAACATCCTGGACCAGGTCATCCACTTCATTCCAGGGAACACGCGCCAGCAGAATGCCGTGCACCATGCGCGCATAGCGATCGTAGAGCTGTCCAAATGCGGCCCGGTCGCCCTGACGCGCGGCCTCCACCAACTGAGCAATCGGGTCACCCCACTCCACCGCACGCAAAACCGGCGTGCGTTGGGGGCCCCGGTCATCGGGTCGTCGAGTCATCGGGTCATCGGAAAAACCGTCCCGCACCTCGCTCCGGTAAGCGGCTCCTGATTGCAAACGGTTTGGCGAGCGATTACCCGAGAGCAATGCAACGCGATTTCTTGGCACTGAGGCCATCGCATCCGAACCTCACCCTTAGGATGATAGACGGAAGAAGAGAGGAAAGTGTTAACAGAGCGGCCGTTAGTAATTGGCAATAAGTTAGAGCCTAACCAAGAGCAAAAATGCAGTGCTAAGGGCGTGGTTGACGGAGAAATGTTTTGTCGCAAGAGCAAGCGCTATGAAGTATCACTTCATGGCTTCAAATGCCTGGGTGAGGTCGCTTTTGAGGTCATCCAGCGATTCCAGGCCTACATACAACCGCACGATTCTGGGGCCATAGGCAGGCCGGTTTGGAGAATGGAGTTCGTATGCCATGACCAGACTAGTCACTCCTCCCCAACTGTAGCCAATCTTGAACAACTGCAGGGCATTGACGAACCGCACTACTTGTTCTCTTGTGAAACTTTCGTGGAAGACTACCGAGAACAGCCCCGAAGAACCCGTGAAATCTCTCTTCCAGAGATCATGTCCGGGGCATGACGGGAGAGCCGGATGCAAGACCAACTGAATTTCCGGACGCTGCTGGAGCCATTGAGACAGGGCCAGCGCAGAATGTTCAACCGCGCGCAAACGGACGGCCAGGGTTTTCATTCCACGCAGGGCCAGGCTGCAATCGTCAGGAGAAGGAGCGCAGCCCAGACCCTGATAGGTTTTGCCTAAACGTTCGTAGATCGCCGGGTCGCGCACAGTAACTGATCCGAGGAGTAGATCACTGTGGCCCCCAATATACTTGGTCAATGCCTGCATCGTAATGTCGACGCCGTGGTCAAAGGCGTCGAAGTAGACTCCGCTCGACCAGGTATTATCCAGGGCGACGAGCGCACCGTGCTTGTGGGCTTGCTCAGCAATGGCAGGCACATCCTGGAGTTCCATGGTGATCGATCCCGGGCTCTCACACCAGACCACGCGCGTATTGGACCGGAGTAAAGCAGAAATTCCTGAACCGGCGGCCGGAGGATAGTAGCTGACCTCTACAGAAAATCGTCGCAGAACGTCATTCGAGAATTTCCGGTTCGGTCCATAAATGCTTTCCGGAAGCAGAATGTGATCGCCACTCTTAAGCAGCGAGAGATCAATCAGCGATATTGCGCCCTGGCCTCCAGCGGTGATAATAGTGCGGAAGCCTTTCTCCAGCTCGCAGATCCTGGCCCCGAGCTCCATGGTTGTAGGCGTTCCATAGAGGCCATAGGTATATCCGACCTCGTGCTGGTCCCATTCGTCCGTGGGCGAGGCAGCGTCACGGAATAGAACAGTCGAGCCTCTATAGACTGGAGTGACCAAGGAGCGAAACCCCTCGGGAATTTTTCCCTCGAAGTGAATCAGCCTGGTTTTCCAGTCTTTGGACATGCCGGCAGTCAACTATTTAAGCATGTTTATCAATACTGTGGCTCGGAAGGAGAAAACACAAGGTCTCTCCGGGTCTGCGCTTCGCGCACAGCCCCAGGGTGTTGAGGCCATCGCATTATCCAATTTAACTTTCCAGCAGCTCTTCTTCTTCTCGTTTGAGTCTTGCCACCTTGCGCATCAGCAGCAGCAGGTAACCGATGTAGATTACCCATGCCGCGATGTAGGCGGCATAAAGGTAGTGCGTAGGGTTGAGGTTCTGGCGGACCTGGAAGACAAACATGGCTGGAAAAGCCAGTGACGCAACAACGCGGCGCGTGGCCTGCTGAATGTGGACAGCCGCGATCTGGCGGTCCGTCTTCTCCAACTGGTAGCGAAACCAGAGAATCAGCCCGGCGAAGGCCATGAAGGCGATCATGTTGGCCATCAGGGCGAACTTCATCCGCGGGTCCTCCAGGGTTATCGGTGGAGGATGGTGACCGCGGAAGCGATTGGCCATGTAACTGAACGGCACATCCAGGAAGGCAAAAATCGCCAGGGCAGCAGCCAGCACTGAACCGGAGCCGGCTTCGGCAGAACGGCGCAGCACCATATAGCTGACATACAGCAGCCAGAGGATCAGGAAGGTGGTCAAGCGCGGTTCCCATGCCCACCAGGTGTTCCAGGCAACGCGTCCCCAGATTGGGCCGGTAATCAGCACCACGGTGGCAAAGACCAGCCCGACTTCTGCGGAAGTCGCGGCCCACATGTCCGCCTTTTCGCTTCGCTTCCACAAGTACAGGATAGAGGCCACGAAATTTATGAAGAAGAGTGTATAGGCACAGGTGGCAGCCGGGACGTGGTAGTAGAAAATGCGTTGCACCT
>DATDGH010001082.1:0-4692 GCA_036522215.1 Candidatus Angelobacter sp.
GCATGCTCGTGATTCCAGAGGATACTGAGGATTTGGGGTTCGACAAGATTATTCCCTGGATTAAAGAGGAGAAGATTACTGGCATCCATACTACCCCCTCGATAGCTCAGTCGTGGTTGGCCCATGCCATAGAGGAGTATCCCCTGCCTGATTTGAAATATGTCTTCTTTGCAGGAGAGCCCCTTACAGACACGTTGGTGCGCCAGTGGAGGAGGATGCTTCCTGGCCCGGCACAGATCATCAATCTCTACGGGCCTACGGAGACCACACTGGCAAAATGTTTTTACCGTGTTCCCTCCAATGAGAAATTATGGACGTCAACTCAGCCTGTTGGATATCCCCTGCCGCAGACGCAGGTCTTGGTTCTGCGCAGTGAAAATCAGCTTTGCGGAGTAGGTGAGCTTGGCGAGATCATTATTCGTACTCCCTTCCGCAGCCTTGGATATCTCAATGCTCCCGATGAGCAAAGGGCGCGGTTTATGCCCAATCCCTGGAGGAACGACTCATCCGATCTCCTGTACAGGACGGGCGATCTTGGTCGCTACCGCCCTGATGGTTCGATTGAAATCGCTGGGCGACTTGATGACCAGATCAAGATCCGCGGAATACGGATTCATCCGGAAGAAATTACAGCTACGCTCCTGCGACATTCTTCAGTCCAGGCGTGCTTTGTGGCTGCTGTAAAGTCTGAAGATGGCGAGAATACGTTGGTTGCTTATGTGGTCGGTAGCAATGGCGCCGCCAATATTCAGGAATTACGCGCTTATCTGAACAATGAGCTGCCGGGCAGCATGGTCCCCACGGCATTTGTTTTTCTACAGGACCTGCCGCTCACAGCGAATGGCAAAGTAGATCGCAAAGCGCTTCCGGCACCGGCCTTGATGGCGGATCCTGAAAGAAAGAAGAGATTTCCGCGTACACCCATAGAAGCGGAATTGCTTGAGATCTTTTGCCAGGCACTCAAAGTGAATGAAGTCGGGATCGATGATGATTTCTTTGAACAGGGCGGGCATTCTCTGCTGGCGACGCAGGTGATCTCGCGAGTTAGGAGTGCATTTGGGGTGGAGTTGCCGTTGCGTGTTTTGTTTGAAGCGCCGACCGCAGCAGGACTAGCCGAACGGGTGAGGGGCCTCTATGAAGCCGGGCCAGTGGCGGCGTCTCCCATCGTACGTGTCGCTCGAGAGGGCGGTCTGCCGTTGTCATTCGCACAGCAGCGGTTGTGGTTCCTCGACCAACTGCATCCGAACTCATCGGCGTACAACAATCCTTATGCGATGCGGATAAGGGGTGTTCTGAATGTGGATGCAACAAGGGAGGCATTATCGGAGATCGTGAAACGGCATGAAGTGCTGCGGACCACTTTCATGCAGACGCAGGATGGGCCAGTGCAACTGGTGCAGCGGTCCGCAGAGTTCAGGTTGGAAGTAGAAGACCTTTGTGGGGTTGCGCTGGAAGAGCGGAAAGCGGAAATGTTGTACAGACTGCAAGCGGAAGCCGACCGTCCCTTTGATCTGGAGTATGGTCCGCTCTTGCGTGCCCGGGTTTTGCAACTGGGGACGGAAGACCATGTCTTACAGGTAGTCATGCATCACATTGTGACTGATCGATGGTCGCAGCACATTCTGTTGCGGGAATTTGCGTCTTTGTATGCTGCATTTGCTACGGGACAGCCATCGCCTTTGGCGGAGATGAAGTTGCAATACGGCGACTTTGCTGTTTGGCAGCGGCAATGGCTTAAAGGCGAGGTGCTGGCCGGGCAGGTGGAGTACTGGAAAAAAGAGTTGCACGGGATGCAGACGTTGGATCTGCCAGTCGACGGCCGCAGAACTGGAATGGGGCAGGGCGTCGGAAGGGTGCCGTTTCAGCTCACTGCAGAGTCAACGCAGAAAATTAAGCAATTAAGCATGAATCATCATGCGACTGTGTTCATGGTGCTGACGGCTGCATTTCACGTGCTGTTGGGCTGGTATGCCGACCAGGAGGACGTGGTGACGGGCACCGACGTGGCAAACCGGAACTGGCAAGAAGTGGAAAGTATGATTGGGTTTTTCGTCAACCAGTTAGTGTTGCGGACCGATCTCGGTGGAGATCCTGCATTTTCAGAGTTATTGCAGCGTGTGCGGACCGCTACTCTGGGCGCCTATTCTCATCAGGACGTTCCTTTTGAAAAGATAGTGGAGGAACTGGGGCCGGCCCGCGTTGGCGATCAATTGCCCTTTTTTAATGTCAAGATGATCATGCAGAACACTCCGGAGGCGCTGGAGATCTCACTTCCCGGGCTGCAGGTCGAAGCAATCGAGGTGGCTGTTTCAACGCCGAGATATCTGCTGTCCTTCACGCTGAAAGAACAAGCAGCGGCATTGCAGGGTGTGCTGGAGTACCCGCATGAGATGTTTAGAGAGAGCACTATTGAGCTGTTTTTGCTGCTCTTCCGAAAAATTCTCGATCTGGCTGTTGCCAATCCCGGCGTTCGCCTGAATGCTATTCGAGAACAGTTGCATCGACTGAAAGAATCCCATCAGCAGCAAAGGAAAGTTTCATTGCAGAATGAGCTAGAACGAAGATTTAGCTCCGCAAAGCGTGTCAAAGTGGCCTTGAGCTGATTGCCTAAATTACTCAAATGATCCATTCAGACCTGCATCTTGATTGCACGTAACACCGGTCAATTGCATTCTGGTGCACTGCAAGCCGGCATCGCTTTCTTCCTCACACTATGAGTGACTTGGGCCTGGTCCCAGCCCACTTGTAGCTGTACGTCACATTCGATAAGCATAGGACCACTCTTGGTTTGGAGGTTGCGTAAATGACATCACAGCCAGCACCACGGTTCAGGCTCGGTCAGCGTAAACAGCTTCGCTTTTCTGAGGAATCGCTGGTGACTCTTTCGACCTTCGGCGAGGCAAAGCATTTGCCACTGGTGGTCCAACCTGCAGTTCGAGGCGTGAGTCTCTCGAATTGGTTGGTCAATCAGCCGGATTTTATTCATGAAGTGGTCCTTCAGCATGGGGCCGTTCTCTTCCGTGGATTTGGTGTCGAACTCCCCGACGAACTTCATGCGGCTGTCACTGCCCTTTGTGGAGAAGCAATGGCCTATAAAGAAAGAAGCTCTCCACGAAGCCAGGTAGCCGGCAATGTATATACCTCTACCGATTACCCGCCTGACGAGGAAATTTTTCCGCACAACGAAAATTCCTACAGCAAGACATTTCCGATGAAGCTCTTTTTCTGTTGCCAGACACCAGCCGCCAGCGGCGGTACCACGCCGCTGATTGACACTCGTCGTGTCTACAAGAACATTCCGGAAGACGTTCGATCAGAATTTGAGCGCAAGGGCTGGATGTTCGTCCGCAATTTCAATACGGGTTTTGGACTGTCGTGGCAAACAGTATTTCAGACCACCGATCGGGCGGTAGTAGAAGAGTACTGCCGCTCCGCGAATATAGAGTGGGAGTGGCTTGGTGGAGACCGACTGCGAACCAGCCAGGTAAGACCTTCAATGGTTGAGCATCCGGCAACCGGCGAACGTGTTTGGTTCAATCACGCTACATTCTTTCACGTGACTACGTTGAAGCCTTCTCTATTGAAAATTTTACGGTCTACCTTTGCTGAGGATCAGATGCCCAACAACACGTTCTTCGGTGATGGCTCGCCCATCCCGGACGCCGTCGTTGAAAAGCTAAGACACGCGTACTTGAGCGAACGGGTTTCATTTCCATGGGAAAAGGGAGATCTCATCGTACTCGATAATGTTCTCACTGCTCATGGGCGGGATACATACAGTGGACCGCGAAAAATATTGTTTGCAATGGCAGAGCCGGTGCAGCGAGATCTGGCGCGAGAATTGGCCGCATTGGCCCATTAAGGAAGGAGCAACTACATGTCAACAAGACCTATTCTGGAAGGTTACCGGATTTCCCCCGAGCAGCGGCGGGCCTGGGCAGTTCAGCAGGGCAAAAGGGTGAAGTTAGGGGCTTCGGCGGTGGTGATGGTCGAAGGGTGTCTGGACGGCGGCCGATTTCGTAGCTGTGTGGATTGGATTGCGAAGCAATATGAAATCCTGCGCACGGACTTTCAGCAGTTGAGTGGGATGACAGAACCGCTGCAGGTCATCAGCAATGATGCGGAATGGCAATGGAGCGACAAGGATCTGACCGGGTGTTCAGCGCAGGAACAGCAGGAAATCGTCTACGGGGCGGCGGGAACGTGTGTGCAACAGATGCGCGTAGAACTCATCACTCTTTCGGACAGCAGCGCTGCAGTAGTCTTCTGTATGCCGGCCCTGGTTACAGACCGGATGGGGCTGATTGGACTCGTGCGTGCAGTCATACTCCGCTATTTGGGTGAAGGGCCGGAAATTTCGATGCAGGTGCAGTATGCCGATATTTCGCAGAGCTTGAATGAGAGCCTTGAATCCGCGGAGTTTGATACCGGCCGCGGTTACTGGATGGCGCAATGGTCGGGGAAAGCACGGCAGGAGGCGCTCGCGAAGAGCCTCTGTGTTCATGATGGCAGACCCTTTCAGAAGGCTAGCGTGCGGGTGCAGGGCATTGCCGGGCAATCAGCGGCAATCCTCGGTAGGTGCAACGAATGGAACTGCACACCGCAGGATTTTCTGTTGGCATGCTGGTTGACGCTAGCGCTGCGTCATAGTGAGGGATGGATGCCGGTGATTGGGTTTGGAGGTTGGGGACG
>DATDGH010001083.1:0-2180 GCA_036522215.1 Candidatus Angelobacter sp.
CCATCTGGCCGTTGATCTTGATCTTCTTGCCTTCCAGTCCGATATCGGCCAGGCGATGCTGGCCGCAACTGTTGGGGCAGCCGGTTACGTTGAGCCGGAGTTGCTGGTCGAACTCCGGCAGCCGCTCTTCAAGCTCCTCCACCAGCCAGCGCGTAAACCCTTTGGTTTCCGTAATGGCCAGCTTGCAGAACTCCGATCCGGTGCAGGCCACAGCCCCGCGCCAGAAGGTTGAAGCCTCTACGTGCAATCCGGCAAATTCCAGTCCCAGCACCACCGCCTGGGTCTTCTCCCGGGGCACGTTGATCAGCACCAGGTTCTGGGTGTTGGTGGTGCGCAACTCTCCGCTGCCATAGCAATCTGCCAGGTCCGCCGCCGCCCTCATCTGGGCCGGGGTGATGCGTCCGCGCAAAACCGATGCGCCCACGTAGAACAGTCCCGGCTGCTTCTGCGCATGCATGCCGACGTGATCGCGAAACACATCGTTGGGAACCCGCTCCGTGGCCGCTGCTTCCAGGGCAAAACCCAGTCGCCGCTCGATTTCGCGCAGAAAACTTTCCCCCGTCCATCCATGACGCAGGAAGAGATACTTCAGGCGCGCTCGCTCGCGGTTTTCCCGCAGCACATCCGACTCGCGGAAAATCTCGCTGACCGCTTTCAGCACCGGGATCACCTGGTTCGTTCGAATAAAAGCGTTCAGCTTCACCGCCAGGTGTGGTTCGGTGGAGAGGCCTCCGCCAACCCGCAGCGAGAAACCAGCTTCGCCATCGCTCACCGCCGGGGTAAACGCCAGGTCGTTAATTTCCGGATACGAGCACCAGTCCTGGCAGCCGCTGATGCTGATCTTGTATTTGCGGGGAAGGTTATAGAAATCGGTATTGCCCACCAGCAATTGCGAGGCCTGCTCGATCAGCGGAGAAGCGTCCAGCAATTCATGAGCGTTCACTCCGGAGAGCGGGCATCCGGTAATGTTCCGCGTGACGTCGCCGCAGGTGGACATGGTGGTCAGCCCGGTGCGCACCAGCGTGTCAATGATCTCCGGCAGGTCCTGGATGGTGACCCAGTGCAACTGAATATTCTGGCGAACGGTGATGTCAGCTACTCCGCGCGCATACTTTTCCGCCAGCGTAGCAATGGCGCGAAGCTGGTCAGACTTGAGGAAGCCGCTCGACAGCCGGATCCGCACCATGAAGTAGGGGACCGCCTTGCCTTCGCCGCCGCTGCCGCCCAGCGCTCCCGCGCCGTCACCCTGGGTGTAAACGCCCCACCAGCGGAAGTAAGTCTTCATCCAGGCTTCGGGGATGGC
This sequence comes from Candidatus Angelobacter sp., assembly GCA_036522215.1. Taxonomy (GTDB): domain Bacteria; phylum Acidobacteriota; class Terriglobia; order Terriglobales; family Acidobacteriaceae; genus Angelobacter. Next base: position 1,304 of record DATDGH010001083.1, read on the forward strand.
ATCGAACCCGTTTTGGGAAAAGCTGCGAATCTCTTCCAGGCACTCCCAGGGGTTCTTTTCCCGCTTGAAGCGCTCGACGCGTTGTGCCTTGGTTTCCGTTTGCGGTGCTGCCTGTGTACTCATAACGTCTTTCCCAATCTGAAAATGTTGCCCAAAAAGCAAAAGGCCCATTGCCTGCTCCGGCAATGGGCCTGTTCCCTTTTAACTTATAAGTGCGTTTTAGGTAGCAGCTCCTGCCAGAGACGTGGATAGATCACAGCAACAACAACACATGCTCACGTTCTGGCAAATCGACTGCATAAATCGATACCTTAATCCCTTAACGAGGATCTGTCAAGTTACGAGATTCGGCAAGATGGCGCTACGATTCAGAAAAATTTCGCGAGTCATTCCCGCACCGTTGAAAGCAGCCAGAAGACGAACATGCCCAGGGCACAAGCTGGGGCATGCCAGCGCAAGGGATTCGGCTTGAACACGCCGATCAGGGAGCACGCCAGACCACCCATGGAGAGCACCAGTCCTAACCCGTAAATATCGATCAGCACGGGATCGTAGTGCGCAAAACCGCCAATGGCATGGGCATAAGTTGCCGTGGTAATGGCGAGCATCGCGGACAGGTTCGAGAGGCCAAAGCCGGCCAGCGACATGTAGGCGTATGCAGTGCGCGGCTGCGTGTTCCTTGCCCACCGCACCCAACCCCAGATCGCCAGAACAGGCACGCTGCAGGTGACCACCAGGTAGAGGATTATGGGAAAGCTTTCGGCCATTTAAGCTGAGATTGTACTAACGGGATGCTAACCGTCCCGCCAAGGCACCAGACAAGTTATTTCTGCAAGAATGCGAGAGCGGTCTTTGTGAACTCGGGCCAGCGTTCGCC
>DATDGH010001084.1:0-2185 GCA_036522215.1 Candidatus Angelobacter sp.
GCTCGTTGAACGCAGCTACTCTCTATCCGGGTGTGGGTTTGGTGGAAAGGACCAATGTTTCAATTGGACGCGGAACGGATACGCCGTTTGAGATTGTCGGCGCACCCTGGATTGTTCCCAAAGCTCTGGCAGATTTCCTGAATGCCCGCCTGATTCCGGGAGTGCGCTTTGTACCGGTAACATTCACGCCTACGAGCGGCCCTTACGCGAATCAAAACTGTGGTGGCGTGAACATGATTGTGACCGAGCGCAACGCTTTGGATTCACCAGAGTTGGGAATTGAATTAGCATCCGCGCTGCACACGCTCTATCCCAATGATTGGAAGATCGAAAAATTCACTGAGCTAATGGCCAACCGCACGATCTTTGCTGCCGTGGCCAGAGGTGATGATCCCCGCCAGATTGCCCAGACGTGGCAGGCGGATCTGGAGAAGTTTATGGAGTTGAGGGGGAAGTATTTGCTCTACAAATAGCAGATGAGCAATTAGCAGATGGCAGTTGGCAATTGGCTGGACTTAACCCCAAAAGTGAGACAGACGGCTCAGCAAGAACGATACAGTAAAAGGAGCGAGCCGTGATTATGTCCCTGCGGAAATTCAGTCGAGAGTTTAAGGTGGCTGCCGTACGGCAGCTGGAACTAGGAAAGAGCGCTGCGGAAGTGGCGCGGGCTTGTGAAGTCGATCCTTCGATGCTCTACCGCTGGCACCAAGCTTGGCAGAAGGATCCGGAGAATGCCTTCAGCGGGAAGCGCACGCTGCAGCAGGCAAGCCGGGAAGCGGAGTTGGAGCGGGCGGTAGGGCGGCTGACCCTGGAGAACGATTTTTTAAAAAGAGCCTTGCTCAAACTCGAGGTACAACGAGCGCAGCGCAGCGGCAATGGAGGCAAGGCATGTACAACGCCATCGCAGAAGAAGTAAAGCTGCGGGAAGTAAAGCCGAGGAAAGAAGGAGGGTCGGTCCAGAGGCTGTGTCACATCAGTGGGGTAAGCCGGGCGGGTTATTACCGCAAGCAGCAGAAGCAGCAGCAGGAAGCGGACAAGACCGAGGAGATGGAGTTGCGGCATGAGATTCAAACGATCGCACTGGAGATGCCGGCCTACGGCTATCCGCGCATGACCCATGAACTGCAGCATCGTGGCTGGAAGGTAAACCACAAGCGGGTGCAACGGCTGATGCGCGAGGACAACCTGTTGTGTGTGCGGAAAAAGAAGTGGGTGCGCACGACTGATTCCAACCATGCTCTGCCCATCTATCCGAACCTAGCCTCAGCCATGGTGCTCACGGGGGTGGATCAGCTGTGGGTGGCCGACATTACCTATCTTCGCCTGCAGTCGGAGTTTGTCTATCTGGCTGTGGTGCTGGATGCCTACTCGCGGCGCGTTGTCGGTTGGAATGTGGACCGCAGCCTGGAGACGGGATTAGCGCTGGGTGCCCTACGCCAAGCTCTGCAGCAGCGGCGCCCATGGTCCGGACTGGTACACCACTCTGATCGCGGAGTGCAGTATGCCTCCCAGGCCTACCGCGATGAGCTAAAGCCATATCCCATCACCATCAGCATGAGCCGCAAGGGAAATCCTTATGATAATGCCTATGCCGAAAGCTTTATGAAAACTCTGAAGCACGAAGAAGTGCATCGCTACGAATATCGCGACTTGGAAGAAGTACGACAGAGAATCGAACAGTTCATGGAAGCCGTGTATAACCACAAACGGCTGCATTCTGCTCTGGGTTATTTCTCTCCCGTGCAGTTTGAAGCCCAATTGAAACCCACGAGAAGGGAGATGCCAGCATGAGTTTTCTGAGGCATGCCGATCTATCCCCCGATGGTCATCCTGCCCCGATCCAATTCCACCAGGGGAGGAACTTGCTCTGTTCCTCCTCTGGCGTGACGCATCGGTACGATGAGTCGGGCCGAGTATTCCTGGCGGGTTGCTCTCCAGCAGAGCCCGCTTCCGCTTTCTCGGCCCCACCAATGTGCCAAACTTTCATCTGCCGTTCTCAGCTAATTACAGAGAACGGCTTTTTATTGCTGAGTTCACTGTCTCACTCTAAGGGTTAACCCCAGGATTAGGTCTGGAGACGACATGAAAGACTTCCGGCAGCTTAAGGTTTGGGAAAATGCTCACGAGATGGCGCTGATTCTCTATAAGCTCACGGCAGGATTCCCAAAGCACGAACTCTTTGGGC
>DATDGH010001085.1:0-8077 GCA_036522215.1 Candidatus Angelobacter sp.
GCCAATCCCAACAATCCCACCGGAACCATGTTCGACGCAGACGCTATGGAGCAGTTTCTGCGGCGGGTTCCAGAGCACGTGCTGGTAGTGCTGGATGAGGCATACAGCGACTTTGCCGAATACTTTGCCGCAGCCCGCGGGATCACCTGGTCCAGATCATTCGACTACGTGCGCGCCGGACGCATCAATCTGGTGGTTCTGCGTACCTTTTCCAAGGCCTATGGCCTGGCCGGCCTTCGCCTGGGCTATGCCTGCGGACATCCTGAACTCCTGCAGCATCTGGCCCGGATACGCACTTCATTTTCCATCTCCGTCCTGGCAGAGGCGGCCGGGCGCGCTGCCATTAAGGACAAAGAGCACGTGCGCCGCACCCTGGAAAACAATGCCGCCGGCGCAGCCTGGCTGATGGAACGCTTCGCGGAAATTGGAATCCACGCGGTTCCTACCAGCACCAACTTTATTTACTTCGAAACCGAGGGGGACGCCAATGGGGTAAGCGAGCGCATGCAGGAACAGGGTGTGATTGTACGCTCCCTGGTTCCCTGGGGCATTCCCAACGGCATTCGCGTCACCATCGGCACGCCGGAGCAGAATGAGACGTTTATGCAGGTTTTGAAAAAAGTCTTGTTCGGCCTGCCCATTGCTGCCCGGTAAGCTTTGAGCCTGAATCGTGGAAGCAATGATTTTGCCTGGCAAAGTCTATGGCAGCCGGGAAGCTTGCTGACGAACTGGAGAGGGTGCGAACCAGTAGCCCAAAAGAGGTCGATGTCTGAGCGGACCCATTTTGGGTGGAAGCCGATAAAATCGGGTTTCGGGTCTTTACCCTAATCGCTTGACTTCCCGCCGCCTCTAATACATAGTCTGCCGCATGTCTTCCCAGAACTCTCTTTCTTCGCCGCCATCTTCGAATCCTGCTCAGACTGACGCAGACGGGTACAAGGCTCCGCTCACTTTCGACCAGGTGCAAACCGCCGAAGAGGCAGCGCTAGGCGACAATAAGGCTGCTCGCACAGCGTTGTGTATTTCCGGTGGAGGAATCCGCAGCGCTACTTTTGCTCTGGGCGCGCTTCAAGGCCTGGCCGACCTGGGCATTCTGGAAAAATTTGACTATCTCTCCACCGTTTCCGGCGGAGGTTATATCGGGAGCTGGCTGACCGCATGGAAGCAAAGGCAAAATGGGCTGAAGGATGTAATTCCCAAACTGAAATCGTCCGCCTCGCCCGTACCGCCGGGACAAATTGATCCCATCCAGCACTTGCGCGAATACAACAACTACCTCTCTCCCAAGCTGGGCTTCTTCTCTGCCGATACCTGGACGCTGGTGGCAACCGTTGCCCGGAACATGCTCCTGAACTGGCTGGTCTTCATCCCGCTTTTGATGTTTGCCCTGATGCTACCGCGGATTGTTCTGTCTTTGGCGCGGGTGGGAGAGATTTATAAGGAAGCCTATCCGCCCAGGGCCGTGGCCTTTATCGATTTTCTGGACCAGCACAACGTGATTTCCATCGTGGGCGGACTGTTATTCGCCATCGGCATCTTCAATGTCTTGCGCTATCTGCCCTCGATAGGCAAAAAAAAACATACTGAAACGGATTTTCTCAAATTCTGCCTGGCGCCGCTTTTCCTGGCGACAATAGCCGTGTTGACCATGGAAGCATGGTTTACCGGCGGAGACACGCGAACGCACGAACTTCCGAGCATTACGTTTCCCCAATGGTTTGCAGGAATAGCTGTTTCCGGGCTCGCCGGCTGGCTGGCTTATCTGCTCTCGCATAAAGCAATCTGGCGGCAGTGGAGACACATCATCGCGCTCACCGTAGCGCTTCTGCTCACCGTCTTGAGCCTCGCTGGAGCAGCATGGTGGCTCTCGCAGCATTACAGCGCTATGAGTTGGGCCCTTTACGTCACGGTTGGATTGCCCTTGCTCCTGCTGGCCTTTGCCCTGGCCGTCACGCTGTTTGTGGGCCTGTCCAGCTTGGTGCTGAAGGATGAAGACCGCGAGTGGCTTTCGCGCGCGGGCGCATGGATGCTGCTCACCATCCTTACCTGGGGCGGCTTCTGTGCCTTGGTGTTGCAGGGTCCGGCCTGGGCCATCTGGCTCAGCGGAAAGACAGAATCCGCACTGGCCGCTGCCGGCGGACTCAGCGGTGTTCTCGCCGCGCTGGCCGGATTGAGCAACAAAACCAAGGCCCACGAAAACAGTTCACAGGAAGCCGGCCAGCAGAATGGCAAAAAGGGAATGCTTCTGGACCTTGCCGGCAAGTTGGCGGCCCCTGTCTTTATCCTGGTGTTCCTGGTTTCTTTGGCCATACTGACAAATTGGATTTTGTGGCAGAGCGGACGCCTTCAGACCCAGTTGGACGATAAGGGAACCCCCCTGCACTGGGGAGACCATCAGGCCCTTCTGAAAAACACGCGAACGGAAGATGCATTGATCCTTGCCCTGATCTTCCTGGCATTCAGCTGGATCATGGCCCGGTATATCAATATCAACAAGTTCTCTTTGCAAGCCATGTATCGGAGCCGGCTGATCCGTGCTTATATGGGCGCCTCCAACAAAGACAGCAACATAAATCCGTTCACCGGCTTTGCCGACAATGACAACCTGTACATGGCGAATTTGACGCCCAACCTGAAACCGTTTCATGTGGTCAACGTGACCCTGAACCTGGTCTCAGGCCAACGGCTGGCATGGCAGCAGCGCAAGGCTGAATCCTTCACCGTCTCGCCTTTGCATTGCGGATATGGTGATTCGTACCGTCCCGGCGAAGGTTATGGAGGAGGGATTTCACTGGGTACTGCTGTGGCCATTTCCGGGGCAGCGGCCAGTCCCAATATGGGATATCACTCCGCACCCGCTATGACCTTTGTCATGACTTTGTTTAATGCCCGGTTGGGATCGTGGCTGGGGAACCCCAGACAGAAAAAATGGAGAGATGAGGGCCCCAGGTCGGCATTCGACTCCATCGTGCGCGAGGCCTTCGGCCTCACCAATGATTCCAGCCCTTACGTTTATCTGTCTGATGGCGGACATTTTGAAAACCTGGCGCTCTACGAGATGGTGCGACGGCGCTGCCGCTACATCATTGTGCTGGATGGAGGCGCAGATCCGAAATTCACTTACGAAGATCTCGGGAATGCCCTGCGCAAGATCCGCATTGACATGAAGATCATTATCCAATTTGAGGAACCGTTCCTAGCCCCATTGCAGAAGCCGGAAAACCGCTGTGCCCTGGCAAAGATCTGCTACAAGGACCTGGATCCCACCCAGGAGAATGGCTACTTGATCTACATCAAGCCGGCGGTGCTGGGCAACGAGCCTCCGGATGTGACTGGCTACAAGGCAGCCAACGACGACTTCCCCCACCAGAGCACCGGCGACCAGTGGTTTGATGAATCGCAGACTGAGAGTTACCGCATGCTGGGACTGTGCAGCATCCACGATGTCCTCAAAGCGTGGGACAACTCACGCGGCTTTGAGGGACTTCTGGATAATGCTCGTACCTATATGGATCGAATCAAGGCGGCGCCGAAAGCCGCCACAGCCAGTGCGGCTGCAGCTCGATAGAAGCATGCATCGAGTGGCATGGGGATAAAACCGCCGGGAAGTGGTATCCAAGTACCAACTTTTGGCATAAGCAATGTTAAAAAGTCACAAGGGACCTTTTGCCGCTACTGTCGCTACCATGCTGCTAACTGATTGATAGTAAAGCGAAAACCTGGTAGCGGCAGAGGTAGCGGAAGGGGTTTTGGTAGCGCTACTTTTTTACTAGGGGATAGGTTATAGGGAACCCAAAAGGTTAGGTCACAGGCCATAGGCCACAGGCCACAGGGAACCCAAAACCTTCAACCATCCTTCGGCTTCGCGAGCTCCACCTCGAGGACAGGCTCCGTGAGCACCGGCCACGGCGGGCAGGCTAGGGAAGACGTTTGAGAGGGCAAAACCCTGCTATTCGCCACAGCGGAGCTTCGGCAACCAGCATAAACATTGGGGATGAGCCAGGGTGTTAACCAATAAGTACACTTTTTACAAAAAGACCTATGCTGTATCCGTGACATCTGCGCAAGTTGCTGGCAACCCAGGACTTAGTTGCTTTTTGAGGGCTTTTTTGTTCCGTGTCTGTCGCGGGACAAACGGTTAAAGGCGGCGGCAACCGGACACACGGCTCCGGCTGCACGCGCGATTCGGTAAAGGCTCGTGCACACGCACTTATCCCGATGCACGCGCGATCCTGTTTGACGCGCGTGCATACACTTCTCCCGCCACGCACGCTCATGCGCTTGCGCTCACCTTGGGTTAAAACCCAAGGCTTCCACCATTATTCAGTTGTCAAAGATCAAAATACTACGGCAGCCCCTGGGGGCTCCATCTTCAGTAGATCACATTTTTAAGTATGTTGTCAACTTATAATTTATAGGTTTTAAATATGTTGTTAATAGATTTAAAGCGAGGGATTGGACTGAGGGTAATAGGCCCGACCAGCGGGCCTATTCAGGTTAGTTGATTTTTGGGTGAGGGTTATTGGCCGATGCAAGCCGGCGGGATTTTGTTGCAGTCCCCACTGATGACTCTGCAGGCTACGGGATCATAGACACAAGCACCGGTAAGGGATCCGCCGACAACGAATCCGCCGGCGACCTGCCGGAGTTCCTGATCACCCAGAAGACGGGCGCCGACCCGGCTAAGCACGCGGTTTGTTTCCTGCAAATGCGACATACAACGCTCCTTTCCTGACTTAGTAGCAGGTCATTATAAGCCGGGCGAGGAAGACAGAATAGACAAAAAACCGAGCGAACGAATCCCGTTATGAAACGCAGTCGATTGCAGCGTGCCCGCGTGGGACGCGTAGGCGAGAGCTTCCAGATAAAAAACCCGACCAGCGGACCTATTTGAGGTCGTTAGAGAAAGACAAAACGGTACAAAAAATGTGGGTTGGGCAGCCCCGCCGGGCTCCATTCTCAGTAGATCATATCTTTAACTATGTTGGTTTTGGTTAGAGCGAGGTCTCTCATTTTGTGGGAGTTCAGGCATGCAGCCTCCGAGTTTGCGCGTTGGTTTCGGCCATTGAATATCCGCAGAAAATAACACAGTTCAGGAGGCGTGTCGTATTACCGGGCAAGCCGCTGGCTTGGGCCCAGTGGGTCGAGTTTCCTCGCGTGCGGACAAACGTTTAAGTTCTAACCGATTTTCAAATGCTTGAACTCCGCTGTTGGCTCCTGTGTATGAATTCGTGGCTGCAGGAGCCTCAGAAAACCGCAGCATTCACCAAAGCAAATTCCTGCAAAACTGAACTCACCTTCATTATTAATGCAGAAAGCGAGCCACACGCACTCGTGCTTTTGCTGATGAGTTCTACCATCAATGCGGGAAGTTGATCTGGTACTGAATGACGAACTTTCCCGCTGATTGGCCCAGCAGATCCAGTGAGGCTGTCCCGCTGGACTCGCTGACGCGCACGACACACTGCTGGCCGCTGCAGGTACCTCCTTGCGCCTGCACCTTGACTACCTCAGGTGTGGCGTTGGTAAAGGTAATCTGAGTGCCCGCTGGCAACCCTGCATACTGCGCCGAAGCGGTAAGGTGCTGGCCGCGTGCAATAGTGTTCTGCGTCGCGGCCAGATTGAAACTGTAAAACTGGGAGATCTGGCTCTGGCTGACCCCGAATGGTGTAACTGCGTAGACCGGTTGCGGCCCCACTGGCGCGCTCACGAAGGCCGTGATGTCAGAGTTCGAAGCAGCCAAGTTCTCCTGCACCTGATTGCCGGCCACCAGCCTCGTATCGGCACCGAGATTGCTGCCCTTCAACGTGACGATGTCACCATTGCGCAATTGAGCGGGTACTTTAGGCAGCTCAGGCCGGCCGACTTGTGGAATGGCGGGTCGGGGTTCCAGATGCGTTTGTCCTGTGGTGAGGGGCTTACCGCCCTGACCGAGAGCACGGACCGTGGCAATAGTGGCGCCGCCAATCGTACCCAAGACGGCCAGATTGATCATTGCATGACCATGGCTATCAGTTCGGGCCTTTACCCGCTTGCCGTTGGCCTCGACCTCCACCACCACGCCCTGGAACTCCCGCGGCCCACGCACCGTCACCTGCGTGACCTCGTCTGCAGTGACCGTGCCAGCAACAAACACCTGTGCATTGCCGGCCAGTTCGCCCACCGATTTGTCTGGCGGCTCGAGCATGGCCACGGTGTAGTCCTTGTTGTCCACCTTCTTCTTATTGTCGTCGTCGAGCTTGTCGTAATGCTCTTTGCGGCGCTTCTTCAAAATCTCGATCTCATCCTTCGAGAGGCCGTTTTTCTCGGCGTTCGCGATCTCCAAGTCATAACATTCCACCTCATTGATGGCTGAACCCTTGGCATCGTTATACCAACGGCCATTAGCGGCCTGGCCGCCATGGCCCACAATCTCATGCAGTTTGGTGGAAGCCAACCAGCCGGGCGAGCTGAACGCATCCTCGCCGAGACTGGTCTTAACCTTTTTGCCGTCCTTGGCAGAGCTGGCTTCGTTCTTCTTGCCGCCAGCGCCTTTCGGCACTTTACCCGGGTCGTATTTGGGATACCCCGGCGCTGCATTGTCATTCGGAATCTTATAGCCCTTGTCCACCTGCTCGATGGCTTGGGTCTTCAGCTTCTTGATCTCATCGCTATCATCAGCAGCGCCGTTATCGTGCGCTTTCTTGATGTCGTCGAATGTTTTGTTGATCTCCTTCATCTCCTTGCTGTCATCGGCGGGTTTCTGTTGTGGACGGTAAGGAGCAGCCAGCAGGGAGCAGAACAGCATCAAAGGGCCCAGTTTTGAAATCCGCATGGTGTGGACCTCCATCAGGGAATGCGAATGCCTACCGCAACTTAAATTGGACCCGGTTCGATTCCAGTGTTCCCTTCCAGGCCGCGGGCAGGTTCAGTTGGGCAGGCGGATCATCCTTGTTTTCGTAATAGGCGCGAACGGAATATTCCCCCGGCTGCTTCAGCTCAAAGGCTGGCGTCAGATCATAGCTGGCGCTCGCAGACTGGTGCGGTTCCAGGCGGGTAAACGTGCCGCTCTCAAAGCTGGCCCGGATCTTCAGGGTAAACGGCAGCGTCTTCTGGTCCGGTCCGGTTACCAGCAAAACTATCTCGTGCGGCCCGGTGGCATGGTTCACAAGAAACCTTGTATTGACCATAAGCGCATGATCGCTCACATTCTCCAGCTTCATTTGCAGCATTACCGGCTGGCCAGCTTTGGCCTCAGGATTGGTTACATTGATATTGAACTTGAGCTCGGAAGAGGGTGTCTGCCCGGAAACGTGGCTAAGCGCAAGCACGAAAAAAAAGCTGAACAGTGCGCTGTAAGATAGCAGGAAATGCCGGGGGGAAATTGCCGTTTCCATCTTGTCCTCCTTGCCGCAGGAACGATGGGAGCCCGCAATCTATATTGGGAAGGGTTCGCAGGCAAAGAAATACACCCGCGAGCAGCAGTTGTCAATGAAAAATCATTGGTGTGATCTCCCGGGTAAGGGCCTTTCTTTTAAAACCTACTTTGCTTCTGATCTTGGGACATGTGATCATTCTCCGGGCGACGGAATCCGCTTGAAATCGCACCCTGTATCATCGGAAATGAAGAACTCCGTAGCGGGAACCCACAAATATATGATTGGGTTGAACTGAGTTTATCGTCGCTCGATGTCTTTGGCAAACCCTCCAACGACAGTAAAGCTTACCTGCACGTTTCCTGGGCAGGGCCCAGGATCACTAAATGGGGCGCTCGCAGTCGCATGGGCAGGGCTTCTGGACGGCTGTGGTTTGGAAAGAGGTCGATGCGTTTCTGCTGAATCGGGTGTTATTTGGGTAGATCAGGTAAGATGGGGGCCGAGGGGGGATTATTCGATAACGCATGATGAGGGTACATCTTGTAAATCCAAGTGATGCCGCCTTCGGAATCGCGGTGATTACTCCGCGCTGGCTCTATGTTCTGGCGGCAGCGACACCGGCATCATTCGGCGACCCAGTCATCTGTGATGAAACCCTGGAGCATTTGGACCCACTGAACATTGCGGCGGGTGACGTGGTTGGAATAGGAATTCACACCGGT
>DATDGH010001086.1:0-2530 GCA_036522215.1 Candidatus Angelobacter sp.
CCGGCTCCAGTCCGGGTCAAGCTTGAGGGTGTCCTTTAGGGGGGCGTTCTCGACATAGTGATCGTGCAGCATCCAGGCTGGAGGCTGCGTGCTTCGGTTTAGTCTTTCTGCAGCGAATACAATCATTTACGGTCCATTTACGAAAGCCCTAGCGCGCCCCTCAGGTCGGCATGTTCGGCGGCGTGATCATCCATCCACTCGAAAAATTGATCATCCTGCGAAAGATCGACATCCGCAAGGTCTATGCCCGAAACCCCCGTGAATGTGCGCAGCGCCTGGTGGGTGGCCTCATGCGCCTCCAGCCATGCTGCCTGCACCTTTTTGTCGTCCGACCAGAGGGCAAAGTTGTAGTCCGGGATGAAGATCGGCGTCGTCTCCGATTGGAAAATGCGCACGAACTGGGCATGCTCAAGATAGTGCTCTTGCAGCCAGATCGAGAATCCTGCCGGGTCGCGCGGAAGCAGCGTCGAGTGGATAAAGATCGGAATGTTCAGGCTCCCATCTTGGTGGCAAGCATCGTCTTGTCCTGGTACTCGATAATCAATGCATTGATGACAGTACCGGAAGCGCTCCCTGAGGTGCCGCCGCCGCCGGTGCCGCCGGCCAGAGATCCGCTCAAGGTTATTCCCAGGAACACCCCTGAAGCGTCCATAGGGAAACGCTGGTAGAGAAAACCGGTCGTTACCCATTGCAGGGGCTGCAGCGCATTGTTTTGCCATTGCAGAATCTGCAAGGAATTGTTTTCCCAGATCAATGGAATCGCGGTCGAGAAAGAAAACGGTAGACCAGGATTGAGGTTGTCTGAATCGGCGCTTCCGTTGATAGTATTGGCAACCGTGGCGTTGATAGCCACCACACCGCGCAATGCCTTCTTGCCCGTGGTGATGTCCTGGTTGGCCGAGAGCGAGGTACGCAGGATCACTGGCACTAGGATCTGCGACTGGAAAATCTGCGTGATATCCGACCCCGATGAGGAAAAAGTCTCAATGATGCCGCCGATAGGCGCCGAGCAAATCGTGGCAACGCTATTGCCTTGGTTAGCTACAAACCACCTGTTCTTGTAAAAGCATAGGATAAGAGAGCGCGTAATTCCGGCAACCGGGTCCTTGTAGCGGCACAGCAATAAAAAGGTGTGCAGCGAAGTGTGTAGATCGTTCACCGCCGCCTGCAACGGCTGCGAGAAATCCATGCTGGCAAATATGCCATCCATTTGGTCTGAGACTTTTTCCACCGAGGCTCCAAGGATAGCGTACACACCCACCTTGTTGGCAAACAAGATAAGGCGGTTGTACGAGACAATGGCGCGCGGGAATGAAGTGCCCTGATCAGAAGAAAGTGTGACGATGTTGAATATGGTTGTAGAGCTGGATACAGTGACGGTTCCGATCTGCTTGATCGAGGCATCACCGAATATATAAAGGAAGTTGTTGAGAGCACGCAGGGCCGTAATGGAGTGCACCAGATCGGCATCGTTCAGCGTGGTTGACCCCGCCGCGTCAGCCGATTTCGAATCATCGTAGCCTGATGTTCCCGTCCAAGTAAGGACGCGCGTGCCCGCCAGCCAGACGCGGCCTGCGTAGATTGCAAGAGTTGTCGGCGTGAGGCTAAAGAATGGCCATACGATAGCCGTTGCAGTAGCAGCCCCGCTGCCGAAGGTGACAGTGAGGGTGTCCCCCGCCTTGAACCCAGTCCCGGCCGTATCGAGAACAACTGAAGTGACCACTCCTCCTGTAATGACTGAGTGGGCAGTGGCGCCGGAGCCTGATCCACCGCTGATGGTGACGGACGGGGGAGTTCCATAGCCTGATCCTCCAGCGGTTACAACGATGTTGGGCGAGACCCCGCCTTGCTGCACAAAGACATTGTCGTCCCAGGTGCAATAACCAGCCACCGGATCAGCAATCAAGATGCGCTGCGATGACCAGGTGGTCATGTCCGGCGCGGTCGAAAAAGTATTAGCGACCGCGAACTTGAAAGATGCTCCGGTGGAGGCGTTGACCTGATAGGCGGCGCCCGAGGCGCAAAAGCATATGATGTAATCGGTGTTGACGCCGCCGGGAGGAGTGTAATTGGCGTAGAACTGCGAGGAGATGCTCTCGCCCGGCAGCGTGTTGACCGGAGAGCTGGGACCATTGCAAACCACAAGCTGGTTGGGACCTACAATCTGCAGGTTTTCGCACCAGTTGAGACGTGTATTCGGCAGCGCCTGACGCGCCGACTGTGTGTCCATCGTTTCGAAGCCGGAAAAAACGATGTACTTGAGAGGGTCAAGTTGATTGGGGGATTCCTTTGCTGGCACTTTAGAAGCCCCGCTGCGTGCGCCGCCATGCGTTCTGGTAGATGTTTGGCCGGCGCGGAGCGAAACGGCTGGCCCCTATCTGCTTTGAGCGCGTCTCATATTTCTTGTTCATGTATTCGGCTTGCTCAAAGTTTTGTGCCTTGAGCAACGCCAAGTGAGCAGCATAATATTGCACGCAATCGCTCACCGGGAGCAGAACCTGGACATCCAAATCAGTGGTGTTGACCAAGG
>DATDGH010001087.1:0-14723 GCA_036522215.1 Candidatus Angelobacter sp.
AACAATATTTACTTTGAGTACGCCATCGCCGACTTCATGCGCTTCCTCAATCACCAGGATATGTCTCCTGCTGAGGTGCGCCTGGTTATCAACGAGGTGGAGCGGGAGACGATCCTGGAACGGGGTTACGGCCTCCACAGCTTTGCCCACTCGCTGGTCAAGACCTTCGAACGCCTTTCCACCCAGCCCAACACGCCGGAGCTGCACCAGACGATTTGGAGCTTTGCCCATCGCATCGCGCAATATCCCATTCAACTGATTGATGGCGTTCCGGAGACGCTGAATTATCTTAGCGGCCGCCGCCACCACCTGATCCTGATGACCAAGGGTGACATTACCGAACAATCAGGAAAGGTGGAGCGCTCGGGGTTGAAGGACTATTTCGCCGCGGTGGAGATTGTCGCGGAAAAGGACGCGGTTACTTACAGGAGCATCATTACCAAATACCGCCTGGCTCCGAATGTAACCTGGATGGTGGGCAACAGTCCCAAGTCAGATATCAATCCTGCGCTCTCTGCGGGAATTAATGCGGTCTTTGTTCCGCATGACCAGACCTGGATCCTGGAGCATGAAACGTTGGATTGTGCGCCCGATCACGCCCATCTTCTGCGGGTTGAAAGATTTTCAGATCTGCAAAAATATTTTTAGAAAAGCAGTTGTTAGTAATCAGTAGTTAGTAATTAGCCAAGGCGAATGCCAATGGTCCCGCAGGTTGAAATATTTTCAGATTCGCCGGGATACTTCTGAGGGAGTGCCTGCAAAATTACGGATTTGTACCTAATTCCTTGCCAGGGTTCTACCTGCAATCCTGGTGTTCCCCTGAAACCGAGATTAGGAACTGTTAATCACCGGAGTACCGGAGGGTTCCACTTGAAGAAACAAGCTGCTACGCTGGATTGGCTCTGGAGTTCTCGTCAATTGAATTGACGAACTCTATAACAAGACCCTCATCAGTCGCGTCACAGATCCTGGCCGATCTGGGACCGGTGTTGGCCGGAGAGCGTGATCTTCAACGCACGGCGGCAGCGGCTTTGGAAGTGATTACGTCCGCTGCGCACACAAAATCCGGCGCGTTGTTTCGCTTTCAGGAACGGCCTCCCATGCTGGCTTCGGTGGCCGCATCCGGGTTTTCCACCTTTCCTCAGACTGCCATATTCCCATTGCTGCCAAAGCACATTCATGCTCTCAATCAGGCGGTGGGCGCGCAGCGGCTCTCGCGCGAGCGCGTTGACACGCTTCTGAGCTCTACCGGCAATGTCTCTGGTGTCTGGTTTCAATGCCTGGTTCCTCTGCAGGTGCGCGGCAAACTGGTGGGCGCGCTGATGCTGGGCGAGCGCGAAGGGAACGCGGACTATCCTGCCGAATTGCTAAAACAATTGAGCGATCTGGCGCCGTTTATCGCGCTCGCGATCTACAACCACCAGCTCATGATGACACTGGAGGAGCGCACTTCAGAAAATCTGCGTTTGGTAGCATCCGCGCACACCTTCTGGGACGAAGCTCTGGAGGCCTTTGCCACCACCATTGATGTCAAGCACGTAGACCAGCACGGGCACTCACTGCGCGTTGGCCGCTACGCGGCCGGCATGGGCGAGGCGCTGGGCATGACGGGTAAGGAAGTCAGCGAGCTGCGCGCGGCTGGGTATCTGCATGACATCGGCAAGGTAAGCGTGGACAAGCACATCTTCAGCAAGACCGGCGCGCTGGAGCCTATTGAGTTTCGCGAGATGAGCGACCATACGGTGGTAGGACATCAGATCGTCTCCAAGGTTCATTTCCCCTGGCAGGGCGTGCCGGAAATTGTTCGCTGGCACCACGAGCGGGCTGATGGATCAGGATACCCAGATCATCTTCGCAGCGATGAGGTTTCACTGCCGGTAAAGATCGTGGCCGTGGCCGATACTTTTGAAGCGATGCTCAGCGACCGGCCATACCGCAAAAAATTGTCGCTGGGAGAAGTGACGGCGCAGATCAGTTGGCTGGCCCCGAACAAGCTGGATCCGGACGTGGTCCAAGCCCTGTTGGTTCAGCTCCGTCGCGATGCTGCAAGCCTGGCAGCACCTGCGCGCCCTTGGGCCAAGCCTGTGGATAAGCCCAGAAAACCCTTTCTCGATCCAGAGATACCTTGCACTATATCCCCAACGGACATTGACCTCCTGGCTTCAGAGCTAAATCGCCGACTCAATGGTAACCGCGTCTTTGGCATTCCCGGCAACTTTTCACGAATTCAGGGTTAATATTGCGATAGACCAGGGGACCACCTGGAGAGGTCTATGCAAACTTCGCGTAAGACACTTGCCCTGCTCGCGATTACTGCCATTCTGATTTCCGCAGCTACGTTGTTTGCGACGGACAAAAAATCAAAAAAGACCACGCCGGCGCAGATGGATGAAGACAAGAAGATCCAGCATGCGCTCAACCGCTTTACCTTCGGGCCACGTCCTGGAGACGTGGAAACAGTGCGCGCGATGGGGCTGGACAAGTGGTTCGAACAGCAGCTCCATCCCGACAGTATGAATGACAGCCAGATGGAGGCGCGCCTGGCGCCGTTTCTCACGCTCAAGATGAGCACGCGCGAGATGATGGAGAACTTTCCCGATGGACAAATGGTGCGAATGCTGGAAAACGGCCGGGCATCCATGCCCTCAGACCCGGCGAAGCGTGCCATCTATCAATCGCGCATGGCTGATTACGAACGACGGCAGCAGCTGAAGAAGGAAGATCCCAACGCGGACGCGAAGGCCGCTGCTCAGGCCCAGAACCAGAATCAGAACACCAATAACAATGATGACCAGATGATGACTCCGGAGCAGCGTCAGGCCGGCGTCAGGCAGCAACGAGTGGCCATGAATTCCGGTCCCGGCGGAGACTTGCTGGAACTTCCTCCGGATCAGCGCTATCAGGCAATCCTGAAGATGAGCCCGGAAGATCGGCTGGAGATAAACCGCTCCTTCAAAGGGCCGCAGAACATGCAACTGGTGGATGGGATGAGTCCGCAACAACGCGAGACCATAGAGGCAATCGTGGCCCCGCAGATGGTTGTGGGCGGAGAAATTTCCCAGGCCAAGATTCTGCGCGCTGTCTATAGCGAGAGGCAGCTCGACGAGGTGATGACAGACTTCTGGTTCAATCACTTCAACGTATTCATCGGCAAAGGCCAGCCGGAACGCTACATGCTCACGGCCTACGAGCGCGATGTAATCCGTCCCCACGTTCTGGGAAAATTCAAGGACCTGCTGGTGGCCACTGCCAAGAGCCCGGCCATGATGTTCTATCTGGACAACTGGCAAAGCGTGGGCCCGAATTCCGAGCTGGCCGTCTACGGTCCACAGGGGCGGCGTCAAGCAACACGATTTAGAGGCCCGTTCAATATGCCGCGGCCGAATCAGCAGCAAGCCAAGAACCGGCCCAAAGGCCTGAATGAAAACTACGCCCGGGAAATTATGGAGCTGCATACGCTGGGCGTGGATGGCGGGTATACGCAGAAAGACGTGACCGAGCTGGCCAAAGTGCTGACCGGGTGGTCTATACAGCAACCGCAGCGCGGCGGTGATTTCACCTTCAACGAGCGCGCACATGAGCCCGGCACAAAGTACGTCCTGGGGCACAAGATCAGCGAACACGGCGAACAGGAAGGCATGGAGATGCTGGACATTCTGGCGCACCATCCTTCGACAGCGCGATTCATTTGCAAAAAACTGGCCCTGCGCTTTGTTTCAGACCAGCCTCCACAGAGTTTGATTGACCGCATGGCAGACACCTTCATGAAAAAGGATGGCGACATCCGCGAAGTTCTGCGCACGATGTTCAAGTCGCCTGAGTTCTGGTCTGCGGATGCTTATCGCGCCAAAGTTAAAACCCCGCTGGAGTTTGTGGCTTCGGCCGTGCGCGCTTCCGGTATGCAGGTAACGAACGCGCTACCGCTGGTGCAGACATTGAATCGCATGGGCATGCAGCTTTATGGCATGCAGCCGCCTACCGGCTATTCCATGAAGGCTGAAACCTGGGTGAACTCTTCTGCGCTGCTCAATCGCATGAATTTTGCGCTACAGCTTGGATCAGGGCGGATGCCTGGAATCACAGTTGATCCTCAGACCGTGCTGCATGGCGCCACTCCACAGAATGCGACCGACGCTCTTTCAGTTCTGGAGAATTCAATTCTTGCCGGCGATGTCTCGGCGCAAACTCACAATGTGATCCAGAAACAGCTTGATGATCCGAAGATTACACAGCGACGGCTGGATGATCCGGAAAAGTCGCCCAACTATGGCGCAATTGCCGGGTTAATTATGGGATCACCTGAATTCCAGAGACGATGATCTAGTAACAGCTGAGTGGACAGTTTTCCGAATTGTCGCAAAGTTGAGAATTTGGTAATTGGGTAAGTTGGTAATTTGGTAATTGAAAATCAAAAACCAAAGCCCGACCTGAGAGATTTGAAGTGCGACGGAGCAGTTACAGCTAGTGGCTATCAGCTAGGAGCTAGTAGCCGGAGGTTCTATGGCAATCACACGCAGAGTTTTTTTAAAAGGTGGCGCGCTGGCTATAGTCGGCACCGGCGTAATCCCAAGCTTTCTCACGCGGGCCGTATATGCGGCAGGTACTGCCGCAGGCACGGGAAAGAAACGCCTGGTGGTGCTCTTCCAACGTGGCGCTGCGGATGGCTTGAATATCGTCGTCCCTCATGGAGAGTCCTCCTATTACTCCATGCGTCCCAGCATTGCCATTCCGCGTCCGCATGGCACTGAGGGCGCCATTGATCTGAACGGCTTCTTTGGGCTGCATCCTTCCATGACGGCTTTCAAACCCTTGTGGGATTCCGGCCACCTGGCCATCGTCCATGCTGCGGGATCGCCAGACAATACACGCTCCCATTTTGACGCGCAGGATTACATGGAGTCAGGCACGCCCGGCGTCAAGTCCACTGAGGATGGCTGGCTGAACCGGGCCGTCGCCGGGTTGAATGAGTCCAGTTCTTCGCCCTTCCGCGCGGTCGCCATGGGCGGCGCGTTGCCGCGGACGCTTGCCGGTCCTGTTCCGGCAGTAGCCATGGGCAATATCCGCGAGTTCGCAGTTGGCGGACGCGGCCCCGCAGGCACCATCGCCAGCAACAGCTTTGAAGCCATGTACGAGCAGTCCGTAGACACCGTGCTGCATGGCACCGGGAATGAAACCTTTGAGGCCGTCAAGATGCTGAAGTCGGCTGATCCGGAAAAATATACTCCCGCACCGGGCGCGGATTATCCTCGCGGGCGCTTTGGTGACAGCCTGCGCCAGGTGGCACAACTTATCAAAGCCAACCTGGGAGTTGAAGTGGCATTCGCCGACATCGGTGGCTGGGACCACCACGTAAACGAAGGCAGCGTGCAGGGACAAATCGCCAACATTACGCGCGATTTCTCCCAGTCCATCGCTGCGTTCTGGACCGACCTCGGCGACCTGGGTGCAGATACAGTGGTCGTAACCATGTCTGAATTTGGCCGCACAGTTCGTGAAAACGGCAATCGCGGTACCGACCATGGCCATGCCAACGTGATGTTCGTATTGGGCGGACCGGTGAAAGGCGGTAAGGTCTACGGACGGTGGCCGGGACTCCAGACCGAGCACCTCTATGAAGGTCGAGACCTCGCGGTCACTACCGACTTCCGCCAGGTGCTCAGCGAGGCCGTGTATCGTCACCTGGGCAACAAGAACCTGGAGGGAGTCTTCCCAGGCTTCGATAAGAACTCACCAGGAAGTTTCCTGCGATATTTGGGGTAGCCCTTTAGGGGCTGTCGCTTGTTCCAAGCCAACAGCAGCTCTGGAATCGGTCTTAAAGTTTTGTCCAAAAAAGACAATGGTAGAGACGTAGCATGGCTCCCGGGTCCCCGACGCGCGCCGGTTTTGCGCGTGGTGGGGTGGTTGCGTCTCTGAGACGCGCGGTAGTGCGGCTAACTCCCTGGCATTAGATCCGGTCCTGGGCATGGGGCCGTTCCAGTGTCGAAGAGCTTTGGACATTCCCTCCCCTGAATTGCGCCGCTGAAACCAGCGTCGGTAGGCATACCCGCCTGTCCTCTTCGCTTTATCTTCGCTGTAACTTGCTGATAATAAACATAATATTGTCATTGACAACATATATTAATGTAATGCAATATATTAGAAGGAATTACGGCCCGGCTTGGTCGCGGAACTTCGCCCCATCGCTGGATCAAATCCCAACTGCTGAAAGGAGAAAGTGTAGGTTTGCCACGACTCGACCGGGACTGGTGGGCACAAAGAACAAACATGAGTAACGCCACCCAATTCACCCATCTGCAGCTTCCGCGACAATATATCATGTTTGTTTTCAATGATTTATCCGTGATGTTGCGGAATTACAGAATCGGCAGGCATTTTTTGTCCCCGATTTTGTCCCACCCCTGCAGCCAAAGTCGAAGGCTCCCCAGGTTACCTCGACCCTAAAAGGTAACTTTAAACCTGCCTGAAGGCTACTTTATGTTCAGAAGCATCAGACGAGATCCCATTGAAGAAGAAACAAAACTTAAACCTGACGGTACAACTGACAACTTGCAATTAAGTTGTCTCACCGAGAAGCAATTGCGCTTCGTCTCTGCCTGGACCGGCAATCTCGTTGCCGCCGCCCGTACCGCCGGCTACAGCAACCCAAAAGCCGCCGCCTACAAATTAATGCGAGATCCTTATATTGTTCAGGCGCTTCAGAAAAAACAGGATTCCATGCTCCAGGAATCCGGCGAACACCTGGCTAGGACCCTTCCCCTCTCCCGCGCGGACGTGATCGATCGCCTCTGGCAGCTCGCTCAACTCGCACCTGAACGCACCAACTGCAATATCACCGGTCAGGTCAAGGCGTCCCAGGCCCTCGAGCAGATATTCGCCCTCAACCTTGATCGCGACCAGCGCCTTCGCGGCCGGCTTGAAGGCACAGCCAAAGCCGACGCGGAGTTCTACGTCATCCACGGCTTCTTGCCCCATCAAGACAAGCAAGAACCCGTTCTGCTGGCGCCAGCCGAAGCTCCGCAATTGCCGGAATCTACTACCGGCAACGGTTCACCCGATCCGGAACCGGCCCGTGCACTGGCTGAGCCCAAGCCCCAATGAACTAAGGAAAAAACAACGAAGCTGTAGCCCAAATGCCATAAACGCGTGGCGTAGAGACGTAGCATGCTAGGAATCTCGCCGTCCATGTGATTCGCGTCCTTCGGGTTTGTTCGGAATTGAAGGACTCTGATCTGGAACGGAAAACCTGATACTATCCTCCGTCATGATTGTGAAGGAGCCACCTCCCAGCCTTTCCACCGAAAGGCCTCCTGCCGTTTCCAGAACTGCGGCTTACTGGTCATTGTTTGTGCTGGTGGCCATCAACATCCTGAATTTCTACGACCGGCAGGTGGCAGGCGCGGTAGTTGAACCGATACGCCATGAATTCAATCTGTCGGATACGCAGATCGGGTTGATCAATACCGCGTTTACGGTGCTGTATGGATTCGTAGGACTCCCGCTGGGGCGGCTGGCGGACAAGATCAGTCGCAAGAAGCTGCTGGCTATCGGGATAGTGATTTGGGCCTCATTGACCGCTTCCGCCAAATGGGTTTTCAACTTCCCCTTTCTGGTTGCCGGACGCCTCGGAGTAGGCGTGGGTGAAGCCGTCTGTGCTCCCACGGCTACAAGCTGGATCGGGGACCTGTTTCCGGCGGAGCGCAGGGCCAAGCCTCTGGCATTGTTCATGCTCGGCGTACCAGTAGGCGGAGCACTGAGCTTTTTCTTCAGCGGGCCCATCGCTTACAGATATGGATGGCGGGCAGCCATGGTGGTAGCGGCAGCACCGGCGCTGTTGCTGGTTCCCATGCTGCTCATGCTGCGCGAACCACAGCGGGGCGCCTCGGAACATCGCGTGGCTCCGCCCGCAGGCTCCGTCTGGCAGGTCCTGCGCATTCCCACCTTCTGGTGGATTGCAATTTCCGGCGCGCTGGTCAACTTCAATTTGTATGCCATTGGAGTTTTCATGCCGGCATTCTTCGGGCGTATTCACCGGCTGAATGTGGCGCAGGCCAACATCAAGAGCGGCATAGTATATGCGATTGGGGGCGTTCTGGGTGGAGTGATTGCTGGCATCTGGGGCGACCACGTGGCTCGCCGCAGCGCCAATGGAAGAATGCTGATTGCGGCTGGGGCCGCTCTGGCCGCAGCGCCGCTTGCCTATTTCGGAATTCGCCAGCAATACGGTGCTTTGGCGGTAGCTTTACCTCTACTCACACTCGCTTATGGCCTGCTCAACATGTACTACGGTTTGGTTTACGCTTCCATTCAGGACATTGTTGCCCCGGCCCTGCGCGCCACCAGCATGGCCATTTATTTCCTGGTGATGTACCTGTTGGGCGCTTCCTGGGGAAGTATCGTCATTGGAAAAATGAGTGACATCTTTGCCCGCCACGCCGCCGACCTCGCACACTCTCCAACAGTGACGGAGGCTTTCAAAGCCATCGGCCTGCAACAGGCCATGCTGGCGATACCCATTCTTTCGGTTGGACTGGCCCTGGTATTGTGGGCTGGGTCCAGGACTATCAAGAAAGACATAGAGAGAAGACAGCAAATGTCTGACTTTATCTCAGCTTAATTCCCAACTCTTTTAACTGCCCTTCACTCACTGGTGTTGGCGCATCCACCATCATGTCTACTGCCTTGGCGGTCTTGGGGAACGGGATCACTTCGCGCAGGCTGTCTGCCCCGGCCAGGATCATCACGATGCGGTCCAGTCCAAGCGCAATCCCGCCATGCGGCGGCGTGCCGTATTCCAGAGCTTCCAGGAAGAAACCAAAACGAGACTTGGCCTCTTCATCCGTCATGCCCAGGGCGTGAAAGATTTTCCTTTGTATGTCCTGGCGATGAATTCTGATGGACCCCGAACCAAGCTCGGTGCCGTTCAACACCACGTCATAGGCCAATGCGCGCACCGCTCCCGGATCAGACTCCAGCTTATCCATATCGTGCTCATGCGGCGAGGTGAAGGGATGGTGGGCGGCATTCCATCGCCCTTCTTTGTCGTCGTACTCAAACATGGGAAAATCGGTGACCCAGAGAAAGCGGAAATCCTTTGCCGCATCGCCGGTCCGCTCAAATGCTTTGTGCCGGTCAGCATACCTGCGTGCCAGTTCCAGCCGAATCTCACCGGCAGCGACGAATTGCGCCTTTTTGTTCGCGGGCGAATAGCTCTTTGACTGGCCATCGCCGCTGCGGATTGCCACCACCGGAACAATCAGATCATCGGGCCCGGCGCCACACAGCTCGCGAATTTTGGCAGCGGCCTCCGGACGCTTTTTCTCCAGTTGAATAAAGTTGTAGAAAACTCCGGCAAAATCCTTGCTTCGCTTTGCGATCTCCTTGCCGGAAGCTTCAATGTCTTTCTTCTCGCGGTCAGAAAGCTTGCCGACTTTGGGAATGCACACCGCCACCATCACCATAGAGCTGTCGATCCTTAGATCGGCCAGGTCCTCGTCAGTAAAGGCCGAGCGCACATCGGTCAGCTTCGGCAATCGCAGATCGGGTTTATCAATTCCGTACTGGCGGATGGCTTCGTCATAGGTCATGCGCGGGAATGGCGTTTTCAGTTCATTACCCGCAGCTTTGAATGCGGCCTGCAGAAAGCCTTCCACCACCTCGAACACTCGATCGGACTGGGGAAAACTCATCTCCAGGTCAATCTGGGTAAATTCCGGCTGGCGATCAGCGCGCAGGTCTTCATCGCGAAAGCAGCGCACGATCTGAAAATATTTTTCAAATCCGGAGATCATCAGGATCTGCTTGAACAATTGCGGGGACTGCGGCAAGGCATAAAACGAACCTTGATTCACGCGGCTGGGGACCAGATAATCGCGCGCGCCCTCCGGCGTGGAACGCGTCATGAATGGCGTTTCAATTTCAAAGAAGCCCTTGTTCGCCAGATACTCGCGGATGGCCAGGGCCACCTTGTGCCGCAGCTCGATGTTGAATTGCATTTCCGCGCGTCGCAGGTCAATGTAGCGATATTTGAGACGCGCCTCCTCGTTCGGCGCGGATTCGGCCGGCAGAAAGGGCGGGACCTTGGATTCATTCAACAACTTCAGTTCATCTACGGTTACCTCAACCTCGCCTGTGAGAATATTCTTATTGATGGTATCGGAAGAGCGCTGGCGTACCTTGCCCACCGCTGCAACCACATATTCCGAGCGCAGGCTGCCCGCCTTCTCGTGCACTTCCCCATTGCTGCTCTTATCGAAGACGAGTTGTGTGACGCCCGTGCGGTCCCGCAGGTCAATAAAGATCAGATTCCCCATATCGCGGCGGCGGTTCACCCAGCCCATCAGGACCACCTGCTGACCGGCATTTTGGGTGCGAAGCTCACCGCACATATGCGTGCGGCGAAGGTCACCTAGAAAGTCGAGCTGCAATGGGTTTTCCTTTTTGCTGAAGTACCGGCCCTTGCTGCTAAGCGCGGCGTAAACTTTTGATTATAAAGGTTGAAGCTCCTGCGAGCTTATCCGGGGTTTCTGACTTTGAGAGCAACATTTTCCCGCGCCGCAGTGATCTGCTCACCAGTTCCCAGGTTCTTCAGCGCGAACTGTCCCGACTTAATTTCGTTTTCTCCCACGATCAACGCATAACGGGCGCCGATCTTGCTCGCTGTTTCCAGGGACTTCTTAAGGCGGAAGGTCTCGTCACCCACACAGACGGTCACATCGTGGCGGCGGAGCTCGCGCGCCAGCCGCGCAGCCTCAATGTTCATTCCTGCGCCCAGTGGCGCGATGTAGACGTCCAACGGACGCAATCCCGAGCCGGCTATGTCTTGCAAAGCCATGACCAGGCGGTCCTCACCAATGGCAAATCCGATGCCGGGAGCTGCCGGGCCGCCCAGAGCTTCAGAGAGCCCATCGTAGCGGCCGCCTCCAAGAATCGCGTCCTGTGCGCCAAGCGCTCTGTGAGTGAACTCAAAGGCGGTCCGCGTGTAGTAGTCGAGTCCGCGCACCAGCCGCGGATTGAGTACAAAGGGAATCTCCAGCGCGGTCAGGATTTTTTGCACCTCCGCGAAATGCGTTCTGCATTTTTCATCCAGGTAATCAGCCATCTTTGGCAGCTTTTCAATGATCGGCTGGTCTTCCGCTACTTTGCAGTCAAGGACCCGTAGCGGATTGGTTTGCGCCCGTCGCTGGCAGTCCGCGCACATCTTGCCGACAACATCCTTGAGCGCCGCTTGCAGCGCCTCATTGAATCGTTGGCGGTCATCGCTACAGCCAACGGAATTCAGTTGTAAAGTCCAGTTCTGGATGCCAAGCCGGTCCAGCAGCGCAGCCAGCATTTCCAGGACTTCAGCATCTACTGATGGCGATTCGCTTCCTGCCGAAGTTGGACCAATGACCTCGGCCCCAATCTGTGAGAACTGACGATAACGGCCTCTCTGCGGGCGCTCGCGCCGGAACTGCGGACCAATGTAATAGAAGCGCTGCAGACCCGGCCGCTCCCACAGCTTGTTTTCGATGTAAGCACGTACGACTCCCGCCGTGTTTTCAGGCCGCAACGCCAGCCACTGGCCTTTCTCGCTTTCGGCGCGGCTGCGGTCCTGCCAGGCAAACATCTCTTTGTAGACGATGTCAGTCTCTTCCCCAACCGAGCGCTGGAAGAGCCGCAAATCTTCAACTACGGGCGTGCGGATTTCCTGAAAGTTATATAGACAGAAAAGGTCGCGCACCGCCGATTCCACAAAATTCCACGTCTCGGTCTCAGGCGGCAGCAGGTCACGCATGCCACGCACGGATTTGATGAATCCTGTCATGTCTATTTCTGAGTCAGCTCCTTCAAATACTGGGCCGTGTAATCCACATAGTTTTTCGCGTACTGCAGGATCATCTGCTGGCTGGTCTCGTCATCAATTCGTTTCCTGAATTTTCCCGGAACGCCCATCCAAAGCGAATAAGGCTCAATCACGGTGTTTTCCGGAATCACCGTGCCGGCAGCGATGATGCTGCCCTCGCCAATTTTCACCTTGTTCAGCACCACTGCGCCCATCCCGATCAGGCATCGGTCCGCGACCGTGCAGCCGTGCAAGGTGACTGAATGGCCCACGGTGACCCAATCGCCCACGATTACGCCGTATTTGTAGCGCATTCCGTGAAGGACGGAGCAGTCCTGCACGTTGGAGTTATTGCCGATACGGATGGCAAAAACATCGCCGCGAATCACGGCATTCATCCACACGCTGGAGTTCTCTCCGATCTCCACCTCGCCGACGACCTGCGCTGACTCGTCGATATAGCACGAAGGATGAACTCGCGGCATGACTCCATGATGGGCTCGCAGC
This sequence comes from Candidatus Angelobacter sp., assembly GCA_036522215.1. Taxonomy (GTDB): domain Bacteria; phylum Acidobacteriota; class Terriglobia; order Terriglobales; family Acidobacteriaceae; genus Angelobacter. Next base: position 12,329 of record DATDGH010001087.1, read on the forward strand.
ATAATGGCTAAAACTTTGAAGTTACCATGCACCCGCGATCAGCGGCAAACGGCTGGAGGACTGGGATTCTGTTTCTTGGTGTTGGGTGTTTGTCTGGAGGCTAGTAGCTCTGCAGCAACTATGGCAGTTTAACCTGGCTCATTCTCATGCGGAGTTCGTTTTCCCAGATCACGTTGGCGGGTTCCTGGGTCTCCACTCCAATCTGCTGTGCCAGTTCGCTGCCCGGCTCTCCGATCCAGATCACTTTGTATTTGGCGCGGCGGTTGTGCCGTTGCAGCCATACGATTTGTCCCACTTTGTTGATTCCGGAAACCGCTACCAGACGTGCCCCGACTATGGAAATCTCATAGGTGCAGCAAAGCTGGTAGTTGGAGCTGTCCTGCTCCAGGAAGAGCTTCACCGGTACCGCTACATGGATACGTTTCTCTCGGCGCTCAACTCTGGGAGCAGACACACTGGGAGTGGTCGACGCTCCGCTTGGGTTGCGTTCCATGATTTGAGTATCCGGTCAGCGCTGGGAGGGGTCAAATTACTTTGGTTTTTGCGCGGATTTGCTTTCTTAAGGCATTTTCATGGTGGCTGGAGTTCAATGTTGACTGTCCCTGCATGGTAATGGGTCTTTATGATTTCCACAGCCTCTAACGGGTTATAAGGTGAGCGGGGAGCGCCCGCGTTCTAGCGCGAACGCACCCCTAACCAAATCACCTGCTTAGGAGGCAAGATGGCTGACATCAAGGGTACACCCACCAAACAGGACTTCCCCGAAGTCAGGGACAAGATCGTTAGCTTTGTGGAAGTCACCAGCGCAACCGAAGGTTTCGGAATCACCATCCGCTTTCACGATGAAACAACGCTTCATTTCGACATTGAATCGCGCACCATCGTAATCCCTGTTTATTCGCAATGGGAGAAAGGAGAAGAGACTCCGGTAAAACGCTGGAATCCCATCCAGAGCGTATAAGCCGCTACAATAGACCCATGCCCAAGCGTCCCATCAAAGACCACGATTTCACCACAGTTGCTCGCCGTGTTGTCGAACAGGCAATCGGCGAGCATCTGGACGGCACTCCGCTAGAAGACCCGAATGCTGGTAAGAGTCCGGCGGCTGTAGCTATCGGCAGACTTGGAGGACAGAAGGGGGGTAAGGCCAGAGCGGAAAAACTTACACCCAGAAAACGTAAGCAGATCGCCATTAAGGCCGCGAAGGCTCGTTGGTCGGCTAGGAGTGAATAGCCACGTAAGCCTTATGCCTGAAGAGTGGCTCAATGCGCTCTCTTTGAACCTCTTGTGATCTTTTCATGAGGGAAACGGCTTCACGCATCTCGCTCAACTCTGAACCTTCCTTGGGAGAATATGCCTCCTCAAGTTGTCTGCGGATTTTGTCTTTCTTTTTTTTCATGACTTCTTCTCTCATGACGAAGCGAATGCACGCATCATTAACAATTCGTTCTTTGTTTCGATCAATTTTCCGATAGAACTGCCCGACATGGCAACATTAACCCGAATGTAGTAGTGCCATATCAGCTTCCAGTGGGGGTCATCCTTGGGGAGCAGGTGAACATCCAACTTTAACTCTGTTTTGGCGGTATTGGCATTAATCATTCGTCCATGTACCTTGAATTCCGACACCGATGCTAGTGCTTTGAGAACTGCTGCGATTCTCTTATTCTGCTCAGCGTTCGGGAGCGACTTAAACATGTACTTGCATAAATTCTTCTTCGCGACGGCAGTACTGAAGCCCATCAGTTTCTCGCAGTGGTCAATGAATGATGGGTCCAACGAGGCTATTTGCTGAAGAATGTGTTTCGTCTCTTCCCTCTTCTTCGCTGCTTCCTTAAAGCGGCTTTCCAGACTCTCACGCGCATCAATAAACGACTGAGCGGATATATAACGGGGCAATCCAGATGTGACGACCATGACCTGAGCGTCTATGGGTCCGAGTTCTGACGTATGACCCATCACGATTTGATCTGCTCCAAGAGCGATTATGGTGGCCGCGCTCTTCGCCCTGTTAGGAACTATAACCCTGAATTTCTTGCAGTATGACCGGCACAATTCAATGATCTTTTCTGCAACGGGTCCGTCTCCGCCAGGACCATCAAGAATGAAATCCAATTGGTCCACATCGCCAATAGATGAGAGCGCATCCCCCAATCCTGGGATGTCCTCCGGCCCGATTGAAGCGTTGGCTGACTCTGAGCAAAGAAAGGCAACAACCCCAACTTTTTGAGTTTTATCGTGCTCTGACAATCGTCTAAGAAGCTGCTTGCGCTTATCTCGTTGGGACTGGAATATCTCATGCTCACGGAGAACCTTCGAAAGAACCTCTTCCGATTCCTTGGTTTTGATTTTCGTGTAACCAATTTTTCCCGGATCGGGCTTGTCGGGAGACATC
>DATDGH010001088.1:0-5329 GCA_036522215.1 Candidatus Angelobacter sp.
GTGTAACGTTGTACAATAAAAAAAGGAGATATTTTTATGCCTCGGAAGGCCGATCCGCGGCTGCAAAAAAGAATCCTCCGCGCTGCCCTGCGATTATGGCATGCCCGCGGCGACAGCGGCTTGACTCTGCGGGCCGTAGCCCGCGCTGCTGGGACCACCACTACCACGGTCTATAAACGCTTCCGCAATAAAGAAGAAATCCGGCTGGCGCTGGCCGAGCACATCCGCGAAACGCTGGTGCGGCAGATTACCGCCGCCTCAACCGTAGAAGAGGCCTATCGCCGGTATCTGCGCTATGCTCAGAGGCATCCGCGAGAATACAACCTGATGGCTGGGCCATTATGGTCACAGGTCCTGTCGCCTGGGCGCCCGCGGCCGGCCAAGGTATGGCTGGAGGCACAGCTTGCCGCGCGCTTTGGTGGAATCGCGGAACATTACGAGCCCATCTACTACGCCTTGTTTCTCCTCAATCACGGAACAGCCAGCCTGCTTACCGCTGCCCCGGCAGGACCGGCCAGGAAAGAGATGGAACAGAATTGCATCGCCCTGTGCGATTTGTTGCTGAAGAACGTCCACGCTTTTCGCCGCCCGGCTGCCACGGACCTCGTCCCGGAAGCTAACCTGTTAAAGTGATGGGAAATGCGCCCGGCGTTGATCCAGGAGAGCAAAGCAACGCAAACTAGCCAAGGGCTTCGCCCTTGATATCCTTCGTTAGCCGAGGTTGGTTTTTGGCTTTGTTTTTGATTTCAAATTACCAAATTACCCAATTACCAAATTCTCTGTGAGAGCCACCCTGCTCGTATCGCAACGAGAACAAAATTCTCGTAGTGGTTCGCATAACGGCTTAATGCTTATACAGCCGTGAATTCTTTTGGACCCTTGGCATCGAGCCAGTCATCAAGCCTTTTCTGCGATACCGCTGAGACACTCGTGAACTTAATCCCTGATTGCCCCGTTGCTTTGGCCCACATCACCGTCCCGGCAACCTCCACCACGCCTCCATATTCCGGAAGGTCAAAGGTCATACGCAAACTCGCATGCTGGGGCAGCATTGGCTTCGTCTCCAGGCACATTCCTGTATGGCTGATATTGAGCACCTTCGCGCCGGGAATGGTGTGCCGCTCTCCCTTATCAGCCATCTCGGCCATGGATGCCTGCACGCCCACTGGGTGACGCAGAGAGGCACGTCGCTCGTGGGCCATGGTGCTATAGGCCGCCTTTAATCCTTTGCTGAAGACGCCGGGACTGAGAGGTTTGGGGAGAGTAAGATGCACGCGTTGTCCGCGAATTTCGCTCACCTGATTGCGCCCGACGAGGGCAAACACCATTCCTCTCCAGTGGCTATTCGGCTCCAGATACGCAAATTGTCCGGTGCCGGGAAGATCGTAGTCGCACACCGCCAGGTCATATTTGCGTTCTTTAAGAAGTTCGTTTGCATCACGCACGCTACGGGCAATTTTGGCCTCCAAACCATATTCTTCCAGTGCTTTGTTAATCACCCGAACTGCGTCTGTATCGTGAGAGAGAACGAGGGCCGAAAAACGTTCCATAAGGATGACGTCCCTTCCAACTGAGCTATCGGCGCAAAATTTCAAAAACTTAACCTGCTACGCGACGAAGGTAATGGTATGGACGTATTCAACACCTCGCCGTGGGTTGCCGGATTCTTTGCAGGAAACACACCTCCGATGCATGCCAATACACGCCAATGCCTGATACTTCGAATGCATTCTCGTACAATAAATTCATGCCCGCTCCTTTAGTGGAGACCGCCCGACAGACCATGCTCTTCAGCGAGATTGTGAGCATTGCCGTGGACTCTTTCCGGGCAAGCAAGGTGCGGTTCATGCTGACGGCTTTGGGCATGGTCATCGGCACCGCCTCGTTGATTGTGGTGGTCACCATTGGCTTGACCGGCAAACAATACGTTCTGAACCTGATCCAGTCCATTGGCGCTAACCTCATCTACGTGGAATATGACGCCGGCAGCAACGCCTCTGTGAACACCGGAACCGGCAGTGATTTCCTCACGGTGGATGACATGCACGCCGTGCAGGCCCAGGTTTCCGGCATTGAAGCTGCTTCTCCCATGCTCGAACGCAGCGTCCGCGCACCCATAGGCGGAGGCAAGGAGCGCGACACCCGGGTGCTGGGTGTGGACCCGGAATATGCGACCGTACGCAACCTGGAAATTTTGAGCGGGCGGTTCTTCGATGCCGAAGATTCAATGTCGCGCGCCAAAGTAGCTGCTGTCACCCAAGCCTATGGCAGAAGAGTCTACGGCAGCGAGCCCGACGCCAGGGGAAAGAGCATTCGAATCGAGGGCCTGTCCTTCACCATTATTGGAGTGTTCCGCGAAAGAGTGGAGACCTTCGGCCAGTCTGAAATTGGAACAGACACCATTCTGATTCCGTACAGCACTGGCCGCTATTCTCTTAGCGGCACCGACACGGCAGCAGTGAAGGAGCTGTTCTTCTCGGTTTCCGATGCCGGCGATGTCCCTCGCGCGTCGGCCATGATTCAAAAGATCATCCAGTCGCGCCATCGTCCCGAGTCCGTCTATCACGTGGAAAACCTCACGCAACTGCTCAGCGTAGCTTCGCACACTGCCAACGCTCTCACCATCATGCTGCTGGCCATCTCTCTGCTCATCCTGCTGGTCAGCGGAATCGGCATCATGAACATCATGCTGGCCAACGTTCGCACCCGCATTCGCGAAATCGGCATTCGCAAGGCCATTGGCGCTACCAATCGCGAAATCAAGCTGCAATTCCTGACCGAAGCTGTGCTGATGTCTGTGACCGGCGGCATAGTGGGCACGATTCTGGGCCTGGCGGTTCCCTTTTCTGTCAGGTTTCTCACTGAATACCGTATCCCGATTTCCGGACTGTCTGTGATTATCGCCATCTTTGTGGCGTCGCTGGTAGGCGTGATCTTCGGCACCGTCCCCGCCACCCGTGCGGCACAGCTGGACCCCGTGGAGGCACTGCACTACGAATGAGGCAATTAGTACTGAAGTTTATCTCGAGCGGTAGCGAGAGATCCCTGCGGTCTTCCAGAATGTCGGTATTTCCGCGGCAATCTCGATTTTAGCCGTGCCCACGACGCAAGAGCCTTTTAGCCTGAATCGCTCGCGGGCTCTCCACTGATTGCTTCTTCCCAAAAACACAAAAGCCGGGCTGGTTTGCCCGGCTTCGTGATTTTGTACTGCCTGTTTACATCACCAAGGCCAAACTCTCGAGTTCGCGATGCAGGGCTTCCATATCGCAATTCGCGCCTTCAATCCGCCCTACTGCATCCAAAGCGGATTCCGGTGAAACCCCGTACCCAAGTCCAGCCAGAAACATCTTAAGTAATTCTGCCGTCTGAAAAGAATCCAGGCCTCCCTGGAGCAACTCGTTGCGAAGCGCCGCCACTTCCGCTGCCGAGAATTTTTCTGTCATAGGTCACCTCCGACCCTCATACCTGCTATACACATTTAGACACAGAATCCCACAACTTTGTTGCAGAAAAAAGTAACGTGACCTGACCTAAGTAATACGGACAAAAGTAATTGAATTGGGCTGGGCAACCACTTTCCACAACACTTATTTACAAACCTTTACTCCGCCATCTTGCTTAGATGCAGATCAAACATCTGCCTGGGCAAAAGAGATGTCAGTTCAAATGCGCGGAACCTCTCTCCCGTCATCTCCGTCTGCCGGTAAAGGCCGGGTTCACTGTCTGCCACTTCGTGCGTGACCTTCCAGTTGTCTACAAACTCCTGTGCTGTCTTGATGTCCGCATCGCTCTGGCTGCCGGTCGCGCTGAAGGCTTCCGCAGCGTATGACTGCAGCAGTTTCGGCCAATATTTCTCTAACAGCTCTTTGCTTGCGAATATATCGGCCCAAATGATGCGGCCTTTAACCGCCACTACCACGCCGACAGCATTTTGATCGCGCAACTGCTTGATGACACTCTCAAAAGATTTCTCTACCGGCTCGCTGATCGACTTGATCTGCTTGTCCACTGCGGTATCTGCCCGCACCTTAGCCAGGGAAGTTGTGCTGTTCAATCGTCGCAGCGTCTGAGCGCCCTCGGGCGTGACCTGCATTGCCGTTCCCTGTACTTCTACCGTCTCGGTGGCTGCGGGCACGCGTCCGTTGGTGGAATTGGCGGCAATGCCGGGCGCGGCCTGTGCCAGGTTAAGGGTTGTCCCTGCGTTCTGGTTCTGCACCTCAGCCCAGACCTTTTGCTGGTCCTTTTCTGCCATCGCCTGCTTACGCACGCTGGGCTGCGCCATGAAATAACCTGTACTGAACTTAGGGGATGTCTCTGTCCAGCGGCCGTGCTCTACGCAAAAAACTGAGAGGTCCACCGGATCGCTTTCCGGCGGGATAATCCGGTCTTTGCCCACAATGCGGTCTTGCTTGCCTCCGGTCACAATTTCGCCTGCCAGCAAGATCAGAGGACGCTTGGAATTGTTGACCAGGACCAGCGTGTTTACCTGCGGTCCAGGGCGGTAGTTAGGCATTGGACGCCGGACCATCGCATGCATATTGCCTACTTCCGTAACTACCACGTCGCCAGTACGGACGCCTTCATCGAGGGTGATGAAATCGCTGGTGTCGTGGACCTTTCCGGCCACTATGGGAAAGATGGTTAGATTGCCGTGGGCGATCGGCGCCAGCACTTTAAATTGGGGGTTTATGGTCTCATTTCCGGCGTGGGCCGGCTGGGGCCTTGTCACAAGCAACAGCACTGGTGCTACCATCATCAAGATGCCCAGGATCAACTTCGTTTTCATGTGAAGCCTCCCATTAGGGGAGAACGGAAAATGGCAGACTTCTTGCACTGAAAATTGGTACTATCCGGTGAAGCATGAGTATCGGGTCCAAAGCAGCCGAAGCGCTAAAACCGGCCATCTGCGGGCTTTTTGAGAAGAGCCGCGGAGAGCGCTACGGCCTGACCCAGGCTGCCTTTGTGGTGGTCCTGGAACAGGTGGCGGACAAATATGCCCCTGGCGCTACCGCCCAGCAGAAGCTGGCGCTATGGCAGGAGTTGCGTCTGGAAGAATTGGCCCTGTCCCGGGGCTGCGTTGCCGGTCATGAGCTCGCCTGGCAGGACTTCCTCACCCGATATCGCGAAAAGCTTTACGACATTGCCCGCGGCATCACCAAAGAGGACTCCAGCGGCCGCGACTTGGCTGACTCCATCTATGCCGACCTCTACGGCCTTTCTGAACGTGATGGAAAAAGGGTGTCCCGCCTGAGCTTCTATATGGGCCGGGGGTCGCTGGAAGGCTGGCTGCGTACCGTAGTGGCGCAAGAGTTCGTCAATCGTTATCGCA
>DATDGH010001089.1:0-1682 GCA_036522215.1 Candidatus Angelobacter sp.
GAGCATGGCTATCAGAACGTGGACTTCGGCGGTTCTCGCGGTTGGGAGAATGAATATAAGTCAACGGTTGCACTGGACGGGTCGGGATGCTGGTTTACTTTTGGAAGGTTCCATTGGTGGATGAATGTTCCATCGCAGTACAAGGAAGAGGATTTCATGATCAAGATTCCTCCCGCCAGCCGGAATGGCGCTGTTATGGGCGAATACAAGGTCGAGCTTACCTATAGCTACGAACCTTCGCGAAGACTCCGCTTCTATCAGTTTGATCCACTCCATCACGACGAGGCCATATTTTCGATACATTGACGCCTAAACCATTTTTCCGTGGGCTGTATCCCGCTATGGTGGAAGCCCACTCCTTTAGGAGTGGGAGCGCAGGCTTTTAGCCTGTGCGCAAAGAACGGCCCTAATAAATCTTGGGCTTCAGCCCTGGTGGAAAAGCAGAGGGACACACTAGGCTGCAAAATGCTTTAGCCGCTCGACTCAGCCTGTGGCAGCCGCTGGTACTTTTATTTGCGGCTTGCGGCGCTGTGCCACAGAATCCAACAGCCGAGGGCGGCTGTGCCACAGGAGCAATCCAAGACGCAGCCGAGGGCACCTCCACCCCAAAATGCGCAAAAAACCGCGAACGTGTCGGGGACCCCGGTTGAGCTTGCACAGCTTGTACTGGCAGAGTTGCACAAGTAAAACGCCAAGGGCCGTCCCAATGGCAACAAAGTCAATGGAAGCCCGCACGTTCTAAGATTGAATGATTGAATTGACAAATTCGGCCTGCGGTCTTTCTGTTCCTCGTCACCTGTTTCCCACGCGAGGCTTGAGTACCGGTCTACCGTCCTTGCCTGCGTACAAATCAAAGCTGACTTCGAAGATAACTTCCACGGCAACTGGCTTATCTTTCTTCCGCGCGGGATCAAATTTCAATTCCCTTACTGCGGTCATCGCTGCTTCATTGAACTCCATGTCTTTAGTGCTCGATCGAAACATCTTGGCGTCGCAAATTTGTCCATCCCTCCCTATGATCACCTGGAAAGAGACCATTTCCTGCCGATGCTTTCCTTTTGCAGGTGGCTCCGAACCCTGGGGCTTTGACGAAAGCAATCGCGGCGTCGTGACTCCAGGGCCGACGTAAGCTATCTTACCGTCATCATTCAGACAGGCAGATTTCTCGCCTACCTGAGCGCCAGAGCAGTGTCCCGCCACCAAGTATGTTGCGACGATGGCAGATAATTTGAATCGCATCAGCAATCTGTTCAAAGGAAACCTCTTTTACCTCATTGGTTTCTCTGCGCTGAATTTGCAAACAGGAGTATAACGAGCGCTTGGTCAGCAATCCACCGCCAATGGACCAGCGCCAAAAGACACGAACTTGGATTGTTTTCAAGTTGTCGATCCCGGAAGGAAGCATCCAGTTACATTATCGGTAACTGTTTTTCCGGTGTTTCTGCCGGCTGGCGAGCAACAAAAAAGGGAGCACAGACGGCCGAAACTTGTTGTTCCATTCGCCCCTTAATAAAGGCAATGTCCAAGTGTTGCCATGAGTTGAAGAGGGACGCGAATACACGTCCGATCTCCTTAACCAGGCGAGGATGAGAAGCATCTTCAGCTTTTAAGCAAAGTGCGACGCCTGGCGAAGAATCAGGCCCGAAGTCGACTCGTGCGAGATACGCTTTTTGGACGCAACC
>DATDGH010001090.1:0-4023 GCA_036522215.1 Candidatus Angelobacter sp.
GGCGAAGGCCTGCTGGTAAGGTCAGTGGAAAAAGGCAGCCCGGCAGAAAAAGGCGGAATGAAGGCGGGAGACGTCATCACGCGCGCCGATAACGAGAAAATAACCGATCGCGCCGACCTGCGTCGCGCAGTGCGTACGCACCGGGACGGCGGCAAGATGACGGTGACCGTGGTTCGTGACAAACATGAGCAGAACCTGGTGATTGAGCTGCCTGCAAGAAAGTCGCGGGATTCCTCCGGGCTTCAGATTCTGGTCCCGGATGAGGACACCGTTGTCGACCTGGACAGCGCACTCGATCTGGATGTTGACACCGCCGTCAATCTGGATGTGGACTCCGTGATGGAAGAGGTGGAACCGGCGGTAGACAAGGTTCTGGAAATCGTGCCCGATGTGGTAGACCAGACTTTGGTGCAAGTGCGACCGGAGTTGATCAAGGCCCAGCGCGCCCTCAAGAAGATGCAACCCAACCTTCAGAAGACCATGCGCAAGCTGCAATTGCAGCTGGAGCAATTGCAAAAACAGTTCAAGAAGAACCAAAGAGTGTGGCTAACGGAAAGTGACGACATGATCTGAATCCTCAGAATACTTCCTTCATGCCTCTTCAAGAGCGTGGCCTGAAAAACCACGCTCTCTTTTTGAACACAATACTGATCAGTGAAAATCAGTCGCAGCAGCGTCTTCAAGTGGTAAGGGTTTGCTTTTCCGATGACGGCATGCACCGATTATTCGCTCCAGCGCCTGAAGATCAATGACCCGTTGGTTCCGCCGAAGCCGAATGAGTTAGAGAGGGCTACGTTGATAGCCGCCTTGCGGGATACGTTGGGAACGTAGTCCAGATCGCACTGCGGATCAGGCTTTTCCAGATTGATAGTCGGGGGCAGAATCTGATCGCGCAATGCCAGAATCGTAATGCCTGCTTCCAGACCTCCGGCGCCGCCCAGCAGATGGCCGGTCATGGACTTGGTTGAGCTGATGGGCACCTTCGTCTGGTTGCCAAACGCGTGCTTGATGCCCTGCGTTTCCAGGACGTCTCCGATAGGAGTGGAGGTTCCGTGGGCATTGATGTAATCGATGTCAGTGGGTGAAATCCTGGCGTCGCGAATGGCGTTCATCATGGACCGGTAGCCGCCCTCGCCACCCTCTGCCGGCTGAGTGATGTGATGAGCGTCTGCACTCATGCCATAGCCGATGATCTCCGCCAGAATGGGAGCACCGCGCTTTTTGGCATGCTCCAGGTCTTCCAGAACCAGGATGCCGGCGCCCTCACCCACCACAAAACCGTCGCGCTCTGCGTCCCAGGGGCGGCTTGCCTTCTCCGGTTCGTCGTTGCGCGTGGACAAGGCGCGCATCGCTCCAAAACCACCCACTCCCATTGGCGTGATCGGAGCCTCCGAACCGCCGGCGATCATCACATCCGCATCGCAACGCTGGATGATCTCGTACGCGTCGCCGACGGCGTGAGCGCTGGTGGTGCAAGCGGTGGCGGTGGCTTCATTCGGCCCCTTGGCGCCATAGCGGATACTGACCTGGCCGGCCGCCAGATTGACAATAGCTGCGGGAATGAAAAATGGCGACATCTTGCGCGGGCCGTGTTTCAGTAATTCCTGGTGCTCGCGCTCGATGATGTCGAAACCGCCTACGCCGGAGCCTATATGTACGCCTACGCGTTCGGCATTTTCCGGAGTGACCTTCAGGCCACACATCTTCATGGCCTCATCCGCAGCCGCCAGGGCCAGGTGGATGAAGCGGCCCATCTTCTTTACTTCTTTTTTTTCGATGAAATTAAGGGGATCAAAGCCTTTGACCTCAGCGGCGATCTGGCAGGCAAAGCGGGAAGGGTCAAAATGGGTAATCTTTGTTACCCCGCTTTTGCCGGCCACAATGTTTTTCCAGACTTCGGCAGAAGTATTACCTACACCACAAATCAAACCCAGCCCTGTAACAACCACCCTCTTGGCCAACTACTTCCCGCCTTTCGCGTGCTTGTCAATGTAGTCAATGGCATCTTTGACGGTGCGGATCTTTTCCGCGTCTTCATCCGGAATCTCGATGTCAAAAGCCTCTTCAAAAGCCATGACCAGTTCCACCGTGTCCAGCGAGTCCGCTCCTAAATCGTCCACGAAGGAGGCGTTGGAAGTAACTTCGCCTTCATCGACTCCCAGCTGCTCCACAATGATCTGTTTCACTTTCTCTTCCACTGCTGTTGGCATGCAAGTCTCCTTCTTCTTTCCTGCGCAGCGGTGATTGACTACTGCTTCACCGACCTGGCATTTTTCTCAATGTAATCGACCGCTTGCTTCACGGTAGAAATCTTCTCCGCATCCTGGTCGGGAATTTCGAGATTAAAGGCCTCTTCGAACGCCATGACAAGCTCCACGCGGTCGAGCGAATCAATCCCCAAATCATCGGCAAACGAGGCATTACCCGAAACCTGAGAAACTTCCAGCCCCAACTGGTCGGCCACAATCTGCCTGACCGTCTGCTCGACTCCCGGCATGCAATCTCCCGCCGTGAACGGTAAACTGCCTAGTGTAATTGCTGGAAAAATGTTGTGTAAAGTCCGGTTGGTTGTGTCAAAACTTCCACGCTGCCTGTCTTAAGGTTTGGTAGCAACGACCAACGCGTTTGGCCCGGCTTCCAGCGGAACCAATCCAGCATGGCTGAATCCGGCATTTGTGCACATGCGCGCCAATTCCGCAAATGTATAAGCATCTCCGTAATCGGTATTGGCCAGCATGGTCATGCTGAACATGGCCGCGGGCGCAGGTGAGACCCTGTCTTCGTTGGGCACGAACTCCAGGATCACGAGCTGGCCCCCTGGATTCATGGCCGCCAATAATTTTTTCAACAAAGACTCATTGGTTGCGGGATCAAAATGGTGAAGGAAATTGGTGACTAAAACGGCGTCATAGCCTTTGCCAATATCCACATCAAAAACACTGCCTGCAATCAAATGATGCCGGTCTGTAATTCCTGCACGGCCGGCATTTTCCCTGGCCACCTGCAGCACGTTGGCCCAATCCAGCGCGTAGATCTGCGCTTTGGGATTTTGCCGTGCAATGGTGATGCCGAAGACTCCATGGCTGGCCGCGACGTCCAGCACCTTGGGGGCGGCAACTCCGCTCAGCGCTTTTTGCAGTTGCTGCGCGATGGCCTGCGCCGCGGGAAACATCAGGGGCGCCATGCCTCGGGCAAACTCCATCCAGATGGGATCTTCCGGGGCCAGATGATCGCTGCCCGCCGGCTTTCCGCTACGGACGGTATCTGTAAGTTTTTCAAAATGATCGAACTGGTCCGGATGCATCAGGAATTCAATGGCTTTGCCCATATAAGCCGGCGACCGGCTGTCCAGAAACGCGGCGCTATCCTGAGTCAGGGCGTAACGCTGGTCGCGCTTGGCTAAAAAGCCAAGCACCGTAAGATAATCACAGAGAATGCGAGTGCCCCGTTGGGAAGCAGCGCACATTTTGGCAATATCTGCTACTGTGCCGCTGGTTTTGGCGACGGCTGTAAATAAATCCAGCTCAACCGCGGCCTTCAGCGCATAGGCATTGTGAAAGCCGCGCACGGTCTCAAAGAACAGCATGGGATTGGGCTGGCTGCCGCCTGCGGGCGCAGATGTCATGGATCGGTTCTCCTGGAAAACAAGAATTTTTGTGGCGAAATCCCCGCCTGGGTTACATCTTTCTTTCCATTGTAAATGCGATGGAGGCGGTTTGTGGTTCTCGACATGTTTTCGGCCTGCGCACAGTTGGAAGCGCAGAGCTCCAGAGGGACTGAGAACCAAAGGCCAAGAGCCAAGGGCCAAGGGCGAATCCGCTACAATACGGGTTTGTCTTTCAAGAACAAGCTTCTTCTCAAATACGGCGCGTTGATTGCCGCACTCAAAGCCCTGGGCGCCTGGGGCGTTCTGATCATCTCCACCCTGGACGCATCTGCCTTTGGCGTTCCCATGGACCCATTGATCGCCGGGTTCGTTTATGCCAATCCCTATAAGGCATGGTTGTATTGCATTGCGGCTTC
>DATDGH010001091.1:0-1934 GCA_036522215.1 Candidatus Angelobacter sp.
GGGTATGCCGTAAAGGTCATGATGAATGGGATAGATGCTGGAATCGTATTCAAATCCCTCTTCCGCCAGGACGTCAAACGCCCACAGCGACCGCCGCGTAATCGACCAGGTTGGAGCCCGATAGCCCGCCACCCGGATGGAAGCGGCGTTCTCAATCGCATCGCAGGCCTCCTGTGTATCGCAACGGAATTGTGCAGGAGTGAGCGAGTCCACCTTGCGGTGCCAGAAGCTGTGACAGGCCAACTCATGTCCGCGCTCATGGATTTCGCGAACAATCGCCGGAAAGCGGTCCGCCACCCAGCCCAGCACGAAGAACGTGGCCTTCACCTCATGACGGTCGAAGATGTCCAACAGGCGCTGGCAGTTATTCACAACTCGGGGGGAATACTCGTCCCAGGTTGCGCGTGATACTGTCCCTGCAAATGCCTCGACGTGAAAATAGTCCTCCACATCCACAGTGAGGATGTGAGAGTGACCTTCTGAACACGCAATCCTGTCAGTTATATTCGACATAAGACGGCCGCGTTAACGTCGCCTGCTGCTGTGCATCCGGCGCCGCACCAGCCATGACAGCCCAATGAGCGAGATGCCTAAAAGGACCAGCCCGACCGGCTCGGTGACAACGGAAGAAATTCGTGTAAATGCGTGAATGCCGGCTTGCATCAAGCCCGACATTGCTGCAGCGCCCATGCCGATGATGCTGTGCAATGGCGTCGCCCACGCGGCGGAAACTACTACACTAAGGGTCATAAACATCACACTTACCTGGGTCCGATCTTGTTACTGTTTATTGATACATCTCTACTGGCTGTTCCACGTCCTGCCTACCAGTCAGGCCGAGGGATTTCTGCAACACCAGCTCTACTGCCTTCCCTGAGATTCTTACCATTTCGTTGTTATTCAGCGTCGAGTTCACGATCTGCGTCGTGTTCGCCAGCAGCAAACCGAGAATGCCGGTCTGCATTGGCGGAACCAGCGCTGAATAATCGAGCACTGGAATGGGCTGTACCAGCCGCTCGCGAAATACAAAACGACGTTCAATCTCCTCATCCTTCAAATCCGGGACTACTCGCTTGAGACTGGAGTAAAACAGTTTCCAGACGTCCTCTTCACTCGCGTCAAAGAGAGGATCACCGGGAGAAGTGTACTTGGGCAGATACACCAGGTGACGTCCCTGCGTCTCCTCCAGCGAAATCAAATTCGTCATCTCGATGATCCCTGTGAATGGCAGATCATCGGTGAGATTGGTGCAATAGTAAGGAGTCAACTTCCGCCTCAGCAGCATGACTGCGCAAACCATTCCCATGTACTGCATCTTGTTGAGCCTGGAGCGATATTCCGGGCCCAATCCCGGCGCCAATTGAGCAAAAGCGCTGCTGGGCATTGTCGCCACCACAGAATCGAAATCCAGATTGCCGGCCGCAGTCACCACCTGCACACGACCCGAATCGCCTGCTGCTACCTGCTGCACTCGTGCTCCCGTAATGATCTTTCCGCCCAGTACGTCGATTTGCTCCGCCAGTCGAGTAAAGACAGTGTGGTAGCCGCCGCGCACATAGCCCAGGCGCTCTTTCTTGCTGGCATTCTTATCGCGGGTTGAATAGAGCCTCTTGATGGTGGCCCATATAAAGCTGGCCGACGCCTGTTGGCGGGCAGATCCCAGTTTGCACTTGAGCAGCGGCTCCCACAGTTTCTGATAGTTGCCCTTGCCGAACTTTTGCGTCAGCCACGGGCCAATCGGTTCCTGCTCCAGCGCCAGACCGTCATTGATTCGCGCGACGGAAAGAATTCCCAGCCCCAGACGAAACTTTTCCCAAAGCGAAATCGCCGGGAAACGGAGAAAGTCCAAGCTCGTAGTCATGGAATGGAGACGCCCGTTGGTGAAGAAGCCCACCTTGGTTTCCGTCCAGCGCATCTCTTCACTCAACCCAAGA
>DATDGH010001092.1:0-4612 GCA_036522215.1 Candidatus Angelobacter sp.
AGACGTGCAGGAGGCTATGACCTCCCATTTTCGCGGAACAGACCGGGAGATCCTGCTGCTGAGCGGCGTAGAGACCAGCGACGCAACCGACGCGGAAGCCGAGCTAGGTTCTTCCGAATACGCCAAAGCGGTGCTGGGCCAGATCTGGGGCTTCCCCCCTGCGCTCGACCTCCAACAGGAAGCTGCCCTCCAGCGATGTCTGCGCGAGCTCATCCAGAGCCACCAAATCGAATCCGCCCACGACTGCTCTGAAGGCGGATTGGCGGTTGCCATCGCCGAAGCCGGATTTGCTGCTGGAATTGGGGCCCAAATTCACCTTAACTCCAATGGGCTCTTTGCCGAAGCCGTGCTCTTCGGAGAAGACTCGAGCCGCGTGGTGATTACTTGCGACTCACAAAAAATTCAGAACATCAAACAAGTAGCGGTAAAATGGGGCCTGAGGGTGGAGCAAGTCGGGCGGACCGTTCCTGAAAATTTGAGAATCAGCATTGATGGCCATCAGGTAGTCAACGCCTTAGTGTCTGAGTTGAGGCAGGAATGGGACGTTGCTCTGCGCCGGGCTCTTCATGCGGAAGCTCCGGAACATCTGGTGCCGGACGTTCTGCAGAAGAGCTGAAAAAGGCGAAGCCGGCTCGCGCGCGGAGCCCGGTGCAACAGGTGCACGATAATCCTGAAAGGGGAACACTCTTGAGCGGTTTGGAGCGCAGCGACAAATTTAAGGACGAGTGTGGAGTTGTGGCCATCCACAACCATCCCGAATCCGCCAAGATGGCCTATCTGGGCTTGCACCAGTTGCAGCATCGCGGGCAGGAATCCGCTGGCATCGTCTCCTCCGACGGCGAACGCCTCCATCCCCATAAAGACATGGGCCTGGTGGTAGATATCTTCCAGGAAGATGTTCTCGCCAAACTTACCGGATCAATTGCCATCGGACACACGCGCTACTCCACCACTGGCGATTCGGCAATGCTGAACGCACAGCCCATCATGGTGGACTGCAACAAGGGCATGATTGCCCTGGCCCACAATGGGAATCTAGTAAATGCCCTGGAGATCCGCCACCGCCTTGAAGCTCAGGGCTCGATTTTTCAGACTACCAGCGATACCGAAGTGATTGTGCACCTGATCGCGCAATCCAAAGAACAAACCTTGCCGGAAGCGATTTGCGACGCCCTGCGCCGCATTGAAGGCGCATTTTCCCTGGTCATGATGAGCCGCGATCGTATCTTTGCCGCGCGTGACCCACGGGGCTTTCGCCCGCTCTCCATGGGAAGAATTCCCCACGCCGGAACTGCCGGACGGGACTCCATCGTGTTTGCCTCCGAGACCTGTGCCTTCGACCTGATTGGCGCCGTCTACGAGCGCGACGTAAAACCGGGGGAACTGGTGGTGGTAAGCCTGGAAGGCGTGTCGTCGCGTTTCTTTGGCGGTGAAGCCAGGCAAGCCAGTTGCATCTTCGAGCATGTGTACTTCTCGCGTCCGGACAGCGTTGTTTTCGGCCGCTCGGTCCATGCCAGCCGCGAAGCTCTGGGGCGGCAGCTTGCCCGTGAAACTCCGGTAGATGCCGACCTGGTTGTTCCAGTCCCTGATTCCGGTGTAACTGCGGCGCTGGGCTACTCCTCAGAATCCGGCATCCCTTTTCGTTTTGGATTGATTCGCAATCACTACATTGGCCGCACATTTATTGAGCCGGAGCAGCGGGTGCGCGATTTTGGCGTCAAGCTCAAACTGAATCCTGTGCATAGCGTGCTCGCCGGCAAGCGCGTGATCCTGATTGACGATTCCATCGTCCGTGGCACCACCAGCCGCAAGATCGTTCGCATGGTGCGCGATGCCGGGGCCAGGGAAGTCCACATGCGGATCTCCTGCCCACCCACCATCTCGCCTTGTTTTTACGGTGTAGACACGCCGTCGAAAGAACAGTTGATTGCGGCGAACAAGTCGGTAGAAGAAATCCGCACCTATATCGGCGCCGATTCACTTGCGTACCTCTCCATGCAAGGCATGCGTGAAGCCTGCGGCGAAGGCGAGAAGGTCACCTACTGTACTTCCTGCTACACCGGCATCTATCCCACCGAGTTCATTCCCGTGGACCAGATCCAGCCGGCAGTAGCTAAGAAACCCTGATCTAGAGACAGTCAGCTCTTCGGGAGCACTCTTCATTCATTCCTGCTTGGAAGAAGCTGGAGTCTTGACTCTTGGTTTTTGCTTGAACCCCGAGCCAAATACAGCAAGAATGGTTGTACCTTCCGCGACCGGGAAGGCTGCACAAGTAAGCGGACATGCGCGCAATCTTCATAAGTTATCGTCGAAACGACTCAGAAGGTGAAGCCGGTCGCTTGTACGACGATCTGATCCGCCAGTTCAGCGAAGCTTCGGTATTCATGGATGTGGCGGCGATTGAGGTAGGGCGCGATTTTCGCAAAGCCATTGATCAAAGTGTCGCCACTTGTGGGGTGTTGCTGGCCCTCATTGGCAAGAACTGGATCGAAGCCAGAAACGAAGACGGGCAGCGGCGGCTCGACGATCCCGCTGATTTCGTCCGGCTAGAACTTGCGGCGGCGCTAAAGCGGGACATTCCTGTCATTCCCGTGCTCGTGCAAGGGGCAAGAATGCCACGCGCCGAACAACTGCCAGACAGCCTTAAAGAACTGGCCTATCGAAATGGTGTCGAGCTGACTCACCCTCGATGGGCCTCTGACCTGCAGTTGTTAATCAAAGCCCTGCGCCCATATGTTGAGGACTCAAAGAGTGAAGCAGCACCGGTAGGCATCGAAGTCGCGCAGCCCACTCGCGTTCCGGCAGCGCACGAAGAACCGTCGAAATTGGTGCATCGGAAGGCTTGGTGGAAATCTCGCGGAGCGATCCTCACGTTTTTTCTAATTGCTGTGCTCGCCGTTGCCGCGTACATATTTTGGCCAAAACAAGTCAAGGTTCCCGACGTAGCCGGAAATAACTTGTCCGATGCCACCGCCAGACTCCAAGCGGCGCATCTGGTGCTGGGACATGTCACTTATGAGGTGAGCTCATCAAAAGATCCGGACACAGTTCTCAGCCAGTCTCCTTCAGCCAACTTGAACGTAAAGAGTGGCACAGCAGTCAATCTCGTGCTCGCCGGGCAACCTGCGACAGTCGAAATCCCTCCGCTCAACGGGAAGCCGCTCGATGTAGCCCAACGAGCACTTGATGAGCGGCATCTCTCGGTCGGCCAAATATCACGAGAACCGAGGTCAGATGTTAAGCAGAATATTGTCGTCGATGAGTTTCCCAAATCCGGGAAAAAGGTGAGCGTTGGGAGTGCAATTGATCTGGTAGTAGCGGTTGCGGCTGTGGCATCAGACAAACCCGCATCTCCGTCCCCGTCACCGCCGGTGCCCCAACCGAAGTTCCCGGACTTCGGCGGCACCTGGGGAATGACAAAGCTGACAATCAATGGGGTTACGCTACAAAATGCGCCTAGAAAGCAGATCACAATTGTTCAGAAAGGTGATCTGCTAGTCCTCGATTTTTCTCTGCAACTCAAAATCACGCCCGCGGGAGACGCAACATTGAGAGAGCTTTATGCCGCTGACGGCCAGAAAGGCCGTCTCGTGGCGACAGAAGAAGAAGCAGATTTCGTCGCAACCAGGACGTTGACCGTGAGAGACTCGATTCTGAGCTATACGGAGACTCACAACTATAGGAAGCCATATATGAACCATCCGCAGGGCACAGATGTTGCGATTGGAATATACCGGCGGATTTCACCTTAATGAGGAATAACTTCATCGGATCAGCCGTTCGCCTCTTTACGCCGCCGTTAACCCATCCGAACCAAAAACGTCGCCGCATTGCGCCAACTTGTCTTCAGCCGCTCGCAAGACTGCGTTCTTTGCCGCCGGCAGGCTCAAAGCGGGGATGATGGTGAGCGTTCCCAGTAAGTTTGCCAGCTCAAAATAAGCATGGCGGCACTTCTCCATAAATCCAACTGGATATTCAGGCTTGCGCTCATACGCGGCTGCTGGATCAGCATCAAGCAGATAAGCAATATCCGGCTTGGGCACAAATGCCTGGACCGCCCTCACGAAGATTCGGCTGACGGGATTCTTGAGGTTCAGATTTGAAAGCTCATCGTAAATATAGCGATCCAGGATAATTACGTCCGCGCCGCTTCTCCTCTCCCGTGCCACCACACGGCGGAGATTGCAGGCATCCAGCAGGTAGAGAAAATGCCGGGCCGCAGTCAAATGCCAGCCGCGCATGTTCTTGTCACGGCGATTTACGGGCTTACCGGGCGCTCCAATGCCGCTTTCGCTCTTGTAGACCTTATGGACAAAACCTTCGCGAGACTTCACCCCCACCACCACGTTGTCCCAGAAGGCCAACAGCCGCGTGGAAAGTCCGGCGGCATGAAGGGCATGGCACAGGTTTTCAATCTGCGTTGACTTACCCGAACCGTCTACACCCGAAAAGCTGATGAGTAGAGGTTTCCTCATTTAGAGCCTTTTCATAATTAACGTAAACGGATTTCTTAACCATGCCAACGATGCTGCAACTCTTCAGCCTGAGATGTTTGCGGGCTGAATCTCCACTGACTGCTCGCTAAGCTGTTTGGAATCAGTGGATACTCAAA
>DATDGH010001093.1:0-2602 GCA_036522215.1 Candidatus Angelobacter sp.
GACCGCTACGTTGAAAAACTCGCCACGCCCGACGTCACGGTCGCCGACCTCGTCGGAGACATCGACCCGATCAAGGCGGCGCGCGGCGCCCAGGATCTTTCCAGCGAGCTGACCATGCACTATGGCCTTCTGCCACGCGCCAATCGCGGCATCTTTGCCGTGAACGAACTGCCGGACCTTGCGGGAAAAATTCAGGTGGGCCTGTTCAACATCATGCAAGAAGGTGACGTGCAGATAAAGGGCTATCCGCTGCGCCTGCCGCTGGATGTCGCGCTGGTCTTCACCGCCAATCCTGAGGATTACACTGCCCGCGGCAAGATTGTTACGCCGCTCAAAGACCGCATCGGCTCGGAGATTCGCACGCACTATCCCAGCACTCTGGAAGAAGGCATCAGCATTACCGAGCAGGAAGCCTGGGCGCGACGCGATGGACTGGAGTTGCAGATTCCCAAGTACGTCCGCGAGGTGGTGGAGCGCATCGCGTTCCTGGCCCGCGAGGACAAGAAGATCGACAAGCGCTCTGGTGTGAGCCAGCGGCTGCCCATCAGCGTAATGGAAAATGTGGTTTCCAATGCCGAACGGCGGGCGCTGCGAAATCGCGAGAAGATGATTGTTCCTCGCATTGGCGATATCTACGCTGCCTTGCCGTCAATTACCGGCAAGCTGGAACTGGAATATGAAGGCGAGATGCGTGGAGCTGATCTGGTAGCCCGCGAGCTGATCCGCACTGCTGTCGCCAAAACTTACGATACTTATTTCAAAGATCTGAATATGCAGCAGGTGGTGCAGTGGTTTGAGCTGGGCGGTGAAATTCGATTGTCGGATACTGCCGGAGCACACGAGGTGCTTGAAGGAGTTCGCAACATTCAAGGGCTCACGGAAAAGCTGGCGCCGGTGGGCATCAAGTCCAAAGACAAGAGTGAGTTGGTGGTTTCAGCCGCGGAGTTTGTGCTTGAAGGCTTACATGCGCATCGCCGCATCGGGCGGTCGGAGGAACGAGTCTTCAGCGCGGAAAAGCAAGCCAAGCGCCCGGAGAAGCCCTACGAGCCTGAGGACCAGCCCTTCAGGAATCGAAGACCGTACAACTGAAATCGGGGCATCTGGATATCGGTGCATCTGAAGATCGAAGCTGAGGCTGAGTGGATTTGCTTTGATTTTGGTTTTGGTTGTTGGCTGCTGTTGGCCAAGGGCTAAGGGCCGAAAGCTAAGAGCCAAGAGCCGATTCACTAGCAGCCAGACGCCAGCAGCTAGCGGCTGCTTTTATGAAATACACTCGCTATTCCAAATACGTTGCCGACCTGGCCGATGAGATGAGCCTGGAAGACCTGCTCAGCGCTCTCTCTGATTATCTGCAGGAATCCGGCTTTCAGAGCGAGTACATGTATTTCCAGCAGATGGACGAACATACGCTGGATGCACTCAAGCAGGCCATCCAGCAGGCTCTGGAGATGGGCGATTTTCTGGATGATGCACTGCGGGAACGGATTGAGCAGATGCAGATGGATGGCACTCTGGATGAGCTGGTGCAGAAGCTGATCGACCGCATGCAGCAGGAAGATTACATCTCCGTCGACCAGCCGCCGGATCGCGCCCGCCAGTCCACAACGCCTGGACAAACCGGAGAAGCCGAGTCCAGTGTCCGTTTTGAAATTACCGACAAGAGCCTGGATTTCCTTGGCTATAAAACTTTGCGCGATCTTCTCGGCTCCCTGGGTAGATCCAGCTTTGGCCGGCATGACACGCGCGATCTGGCTACCGGAATTGAGAGCAGCGGCGCGTCCAAACAGTACGAGTTTGGCGACGTCCTTAACCTCGACATCACCGGGACTTTGTCTTCGGCCATTCAGCGCGACGGTCTGCAACTACCTTTCAACATTGAGTACTCGGATCTCCAGGTACATCAGTGCGAGTACCAGTCCTCATGCGCAACCGTAGTCATGCTAGATTGCTCGCACAGCATGATCCTGTATGGCGAAGACCGCTTTACTCCCGCCAAAAAAGTGGCCATGGCCCTGGCTCAGCTCATCCGCACGCAGTATCCGGGTGATTCGCTCTCACTGGTCTTGTTCCATGATTCGGCGGAAGAGCTTCCACTTTCGCAATTGGCGCGAGTCAAGGTTGGTCCGTACTACACCAACACGCGCGAAGGCCTGCGGCTGGCGCAACGCATTCTTCAACGTCAGAAAAAAGACATGAAGCAGATCATCATGATCACTGATGGCAAGCCATCCGCCCTCACGCTGGAGGACGGACGCATTTACAAGAACGCTTTCGGTCTTGATCCGCTGGTGGTCAGCCAGACACTGGAAGAGGTGTCGCGCTGCAAGCGGGCAGGCGTGATGATCAATACTTTTATGCTGGCGTCAGATTTCGGCCTGGTGCAGTTCGTCCAGAAAGTAACCCAAATGTGCCGGGGCAAAGCCTACTTCACCACGCCCCAGACTTTGGGCCAGTATCTGCTGATGGATTACATGTCCAGGAAGATGAAGACGATCCACTAGATCACATCTATGTCCCCGTCGGTCCCTTCTGCTCTTCAGCTCTCACCGCGGCCTCTGCACCCTGGAAACCGATCTTGGAATGAGTGCCGTCGCAAAATGGC
>DATDGH010001094.1:0-2173 GCA_036522215.1 Candidatus Angelobacter sp.
GGAAGAATTGGGCGAGCGAACTATAACCCTGGACTGCGACGTGATCCAGGCCGATGGCGGCACGCGCACGGCATCGATAACCGGGGCATTCATCGCCCTGGGCCTGGCCCTGGAAAAACTGGTTGAGGCAGGCACGCTGACCGCTGCGCCCATCCGCGATTTTGTTGCCGCAACCAGCGTGGGCATCGTAGACGGTTCGGTCCTGCTGGACCTTTGCTACGAGGAGGACGCGCGCGCCGAGGTAGACCTGAATTTTGTGATGACCGGAGGGCACAAGATTGTCGAGGTGCAAGCCACAGCGGAACAACATCCTTTTGACGAGGCGCAACTCAAGAAGATGATGGATTTCGCTGCCAAGGGCATTGAATCGCTGATAGCCAAGCAGCGCAGCATCCTGCAGAAGCTGCCTTTGCTGCAGTAATTAGGCGTTATGCACGCGATAACGAGAATTTTGTACTCGTTGTTGTGCGAACAGACCCGTTCTCGCTGAGAATTTGGTAATTGGGTAAGTTGGTAATTGGGTAATTGAAAATCAAACCCAAACCAAATCTCAACGTTTACAATTTACGACGACTTGGGAGGAACACTGTGAAGCTCACACCAGGAAAGCTCGCTGGAATGAAGGCTGTCTCCAACAGCAGAGGAGTGATTGCCGCGGCAGCCATGGACCAGCGCGGCTCCCTGCAAAAGGCACTGGCCAAAGAAAAGGGTGGTGAGATTAGCGCTGCCATGATGGAAGAATTCAAGTCCATCGTTACTGAAGTCCTGACGAACTATGCCAGCGCCATCCTGCTTGATCCGGAATATGGCCTGCCCGCTTCCCGCAAACGCGCCAAGAATTCCGGCCTGCTCCTGGCTTATGAAAAAACCGGCTATGACAAAACCGGCCCCGGCCGCCTTCCTGACTTGCTGGACAACTTCTCCGCTCGCCGCCTGAAAGAAAATGGCGCTGACTGTGTCAAGGTCCTGCTCTATTACACACCCACAGATGGGGCCGCGATCAACGACGAGAAGCATGCCTGGGTGGAACGCATTGGCGATGAATGCCGCGCCAATGACATACCGTTCTTTCTTGAGTTCGTCGGCTATGAAGAAGGGGTGGACGAGAAGGGACTTGAATTTGCCCGCAAGAAGCCGGAGATCGTAACTCAGTCCATGGCCGAATTCTCCAAGGACCGCTACGGAGTAGACGTTCTGAAAGTGGAAGTTCCGGTGAACATGAAGTTCGTGGAGAGCTCGAGATCCTACGCTGGACAAAACGCCTACACCCGGCAGGAAGCCATGGACCTCTTCCGTAAAGCCGCGGCGGTGGCCACTAAGCCTTTTATTTATCTGTCGGCAGGCGTAAGCAATGCTGAATTCAATGAATCTCTGGCTCTGGCTGCGGAGGCCAAGGTCAAATTCAATGGCGTGCTATGCGGACGCGCCACCTGGAAGGACGGCATTCCCGTCTACGCTAAACAGGGGCCCAAGGCCTTTGAGCAATGGCTCCAGACCGAAGGCGTGAAGAACATTCAAAACGTGAATGAAAGCCTGAAGGCAGCCACACCCTGGTATTCGCTGTACGAAGTGCCAGAACCAGCAATGACGGCCTAGGTCGTTCGAGAAACTCCTGCCGCTCCGGCTCCGTTGTCCTTCGCGTCCCTTTGTGGTTAAACTCACCGTCAGCCCTGAAGGAGACTAAATGGCCTTGCCCGGATACGTTTCAACTATGGCTGGAAAAGATGCACGCCAGACGGCGCTGATTACTGGCGCCTCAAGCGGCATTGGATATGATCTGGCGCAACTCATGGCGGCTGACTTTGACCTGATTGTAACCGCCCGAAATCAGAAGAAGCTGGAGCAGCTCGCGCAGGAGCTTGAGGGGCGGCACGGAAACCACGTTCATGTAGTGCCCGCCGATCTGGCGCGAACTGATGCTCCAACTCAGATTTTTTCCGAGATCGCCCGGCGGGGATTGCAGGTAGATGCTCTGGTCAACAATGCCGGCTTCGGCGCTCACGGTGAATTTAAGTCAACGCTGCTGGAAGATGAACTGCAGATGATCCAGGTAAACGTAACCGCCCTCACGCATTTGACCAAGCTGGCCCTGCCGGGAATGCTGGAGCGCAAACGCGGCCGCATCTTGAATGTGGCTTCGACGGCGGGCTTCCAGCCAGGACCGTTCATGGCT
>DATDGH010001095.1:0-8976 GCA_036522215.1 Candidatus Angelobacter sp.
TGCGGTTCGGGAATGCTTTGGCAACGAGAGCC
The DNA here is from genome assembly GCA_036522215.1 of Candidatus Angelobacter sp. Taxonomy (GTDB): domain Bacteria; phylum Acidobacteriota; class Terriglobia; order Terriglobales; family Acidobacteriaceae; genus Angelobacter. Next base: position 33 of record DATDGH010001095.1, read on the forward strand.
CGATTGGGAAATATTTGACCCTGAGCCATATCACGTTAACGAAAGGTGAGATCACGTACGAGGTTGTGGGCGTAGTCGGAGACGCCAAATACAATGATATTCAGCAATCCGCACCGCCTACGATCTATCGTGATCTGGTTCAGCAAAGCTTTATCGGTTCTCAACTTGCAGTTCGCACCAGAATTGCCCCGGATGCGGTTGTCGGCGCGGTCCGCGAGATTGAATCCTCAGTGCTGAAAACAGTGCCCATCGCGCGCATCATGACGATGAACGAGCAAATCGACGCGTCGATCGTTCCCGAGCGGCTGGTAGCCACGCTGAGCGGCTGGTTCGGTGCGCTGGGTGCGCTGCTGGCGGCAATCGGGCTTTACGGGCTGCTGGCCTACACGGTGACGCGGCGCACACACGAGATCGGTGTGCGCGTGGCGCTAGGGGCGACACGAAGCGATGTAATGCGCATGGTACTGCGCGATGCACTGTGGACGGTTTGCGCGGGATTGGCCCTGGGTGCGCCGCTGGCGTTCGGGGCAAAGAGCTTGGCCGTGAGTCTAGTTCACGGATTACCAGTCCAGAGTCCCGTGTCAATCGTGTTTTGCGGCGTGGTAATGATCATGCTCGGGCTGGTCGCTGCGTATATCCCGGCGCGCAGGGCGATGGGCTTCGATCCAATGGTGGCTTTGAGATGCGAGTAAGGTCCTGAATTCGCCGACCTACGACCATTTCTAAGTCATTTAGAATCAGTAGCCATTTTGGGCAATAATATAACTGAGTAACCAGCATTTCCCGACGCAAAGTTCTCGCCAACTTTATGCGTAACCGCTTACGCTTTTCGCCTTGCACTTTGAAATAACAAAATCGGAATGCGCCACTGCGTTAACCGTGACGTACTCGTAACCAAAGCACCACCGTAGGAGGTGCAATGGCTGGGACTCATCTTACCAGCGGGGAACGAGTCCGCATCTATGAGACTCTTTTCCTGCTCAATCGCTCGTTTGACCGCATTGTTCAGCCTCTTCAAGAACTGGACGCTCAATTAGGTGGTGGTTGACTTCGGTTTGCAATTCTTTGGTGAGTCCGCGAAGTTCCTGAGATTTTGCGGATTGAAAACGCGGAGCGTCCTTTGCACCGCGTCGAAGGTGCTGATTGGTATCGTTTCGGTAAAGTCTGCATCGCTAGAGACAAACGAGTTAAAAGATAAATTCAGAGGATTTCCACAGCACCCGCCAGCAATGGCGGATTTTTTGTTGTTTGCAAAACCACAACCTATAGGATTCCGGATTCGGGCTTACTCAGTCAATTGTGGTTTGGCATAGTTTGTTTGCACAATATATTGGGGCTGTGGAAATCTGGTATCTATTGATAGTTTTTTCACACTTGCATTTTCTGTTTGGATGTGCGCATATAAGCAGAGCAACGGTATGTTGCTGGACACGCTGTGGGGCTACCGCTTCCAACGGAAGCCCTAGAGCGAAACTTTAAAGGTTTGACAGCGGGAATACTACATCTTAGGTGATAATACTACATATTCGGACTACATGTCAAGCAAAAAAAAAGGGGGAAAAGGAACAGGGGATAGGGGACCGAAAACAAAGGGGATAGGGAACGGGGACAGGGGACAGGGAACCGAAAAACAAGTGTACCACCGGCTAGACCGGATTTAACAGTATGATTCTAAACGACTTAATGTAGAGTCACGGCAATCGCCGTGATCGCGCGTGACCTCCGCCCGCCCCGCAAAAGCCGGGGGCCCTCAATACCATTCACTTAATGATCTTGTTGAACCATGTTGAGCAACAAAACCGCGTTTGGAGCGCCAGCTTCCCCTGTGCCGCCCCTACAGGGCTCACTCACATCTTCGCTTTCTCCCAGCGCTTACGCGCAGGGCTCAGTAGATTCCGCCCCTGCCGGGGCTTGATTTTCCAAGCTCCTTGCAGGCTCGAATTCCTTAAGTGTCCCTCAGGGCCCCTGGCCCGCGAAAGCTCATGAAAATCAGTCGCTGTTACACGAACCAAGCGCGCGCGTTTCAGCGCGGAGACGGTCCTCCACCCCGCCCCATGAAGCGTGCGTCGGGGACCCCGGTCCTCCACCCCGCCACACGAAGCGTGCGTCGGGGACCCGGGGCTGAGCACCGTCTGTACCGATTAGATTTTGGATGTTTTTCGACCCTGAACGGCATTGCGGGGACCCCGGTGACCTCCACCCCATCGCACGCAAAACCGGCGTGCGCTGGGGACCCCGGTGATCTCCACCCCAGTTTCCACGAGTTGAGGTTAGAGATCCTCAATTAAAAGCCAAAACCTTAGCAGGTTTTTGGATGACGCGAGCCGGTTTGGGAGATCGTAGAGATTTCGCTGAGCAAAGATTCCCGAAATAATCTGTAATTTCTGCCGTGTTCGAGCCACGTATTTTGGGGGTTGCCAGTCCTCTCGGACGCACGCAACCTTGCTGCATCCGGTCATTTTTGCTGGGATTCAGAGGAAGACCTCCTTCCCAGTTTGTAGGAGGAAAGATGAGTCGATATAAGTCTGTGAAGCTTCGTACTGTATTGTGCATTTCGCTCGCTGTGTTGTGCCACACGCGCATCGCCCTTGGCCAGCAGCAAAACGTTCCTATGTGGACGAGTCATACTACCGGCTACACGATGGTGGGAACCGATCCAAGCTTGGGCGCTGCGAAGACCAAGGTCCCGGTCGCCCTAATTCCAGTCAAGATTAAGTTTCCTGCTGACGGCACGATCCTGAACCCTAATGCAACGGCGTGTGGAGGCACAGACACTCCGTTAAACATCATCATCAATTCACCACTGTTCCAGCAGGCGTATGACTTCACCGCGGACAGCTTTGACCTGGGGACCACCCAGTATACAGATGCCTTCCAGCGTGCCAACTTCTGGACAACGCTTACCACTGTATCTCTTGATTACCACGTGCTACTGAAACCGCTCACAGTAGAGCCGGTGCAGACCCTCAGGATGGATCCCCCCGCCCATATCTTCCAGACCACACCTTGTCCGCTTGGTGTGGTTCTCAAATCAACCTTTGATACGGACGTGCAAGGTCTCCTGCAGACCCTGGGAATCCCTCCAACAACTCTGGCAGTGTTCTTAACTTACGATACGACTTTCTCCACCGACAGCGGTGGCTCTGAGGGTGGTTATCACGGTGTAACTTCAACCAACCAGACGTACGTGGTGGCTTCGTTTACGGATTTGAACGCCTTGCCGGGCAATGGGGATGATGTCGCCATGATGAGCCACGAACTGGCGGAGTGGATGGATGATCCGCTTGCCAACAATATGGTTCCTGGATGGATGCTACCGGGCGGCTCGTGCAATTCTCTACTCGAGGTGGGCGATAGGCAGAGAGGAGTCACCTTTACCGTACCTCTCAACGGATTCAACTATCATCTCCAGGACCTGGCCTTCCTGTCCTGGTTCACACGCGAGTCTCCTTCCAGCGCGGTCAATCAGTGGTACAGCTTTAAGAATATCCTCCAAGGTGTCTCTTCATGCTAGAGCAGTTCGTGAATTGATGTAGTCCGCGATAAAATCCGTGAGCCGTGCGGTCGCACGTCTCAGAGACGGTGCTTCCACCCCGCCACACGAAGCGTGCGTCGGGGACCCCGGTGCAGAGCACCGTCTGTACGGGATAGAGCATTTTTGACCTCACTCGCTTTGGGGGATCGGGATAAACTCTGTTCTCAAAATCTCCAATAGCAGTGATTCGCTGCTTTCCATTATCATTACATGTACATGGCCACAGCTATCTCAGCCACGGGGCGGCATGGGTTTCAGACCGATGATCAGCGGCTGCTGCCCATCGCGGACAAGGTATTTGCGCGGGAGCCGCTGAGCTTTGATGATGCCGTCATCCTCTATCGCTCTGCAGACATTCTGGCGGTTGGATGGCTGGCCAATCATGTACGCGAGCGGATGCATGGCAATGTGGCGTATTTCAATGTGAATCGCCACATCAATCCGACGAACGTCTGCGTGGCGGCGTGCCGGTTGTGCGCTTTTGGCCGCAAGAAAGATGCGCCCGGGGCCTACACCATGGCGCTGGAAGAAGCTTATGAAACCGCAGCGTCGGGTTACTCTGAGGCGGTCACAGAGTTCCACATTGTGGGCGGACTGCATCCTGATTTGCCCTTCCAGTATTTTCTCGACCTGATTTCCGGCCTGAAGGAGCGCTTCCCGCAAGTTCACCTGAAGGCCCTGACCATGGTGGAGATCGCTTTCCTGGCCAAGCGGGGCAAGCTTTCCATTGAAGACACACTTCGCCAGCTCAAGAACGCCGGACTGGATTCGCTTCCGGGCGGCGGAGCTGAGATTTTCAACGAGCGCGTGCGGCGGGTGATCTGCGATCACAAGATCGATGGCGACCAGTGGCTGGATACGGCGCGCACCGCTCACCGGCTAGGGCTGAAATCCAATGCCACCATGCTGTATGGGCATATCGAAAATGAGGAAGACCGCGCCGACCACCTTATACGGCTGCGCAAGCTGCAGGATGAAACCCATGGCTTCCAGACTTTTATTCCGCTGGCCTTCCATCCCGCGAATACGCCGCTGCAGCATCTTTTCACTACAACCGGCATGGCCGATTTGAAAAGCGTGGCGGTCGGGCGGCTGGTGCTGCACAACTTCCCGCACATCAAGGCCTACTGGCAGATGATGTCCCCCAAGGTAGCGCAGATCGCATTGCGCTTTGGCGCGGACGATATTGATGGCACCGTGATCGAAGAAAAGATCTACCATGATGCCGGCGCAACCACTCCGCAAGGCCTGCGCCGCAACGAGCTCATGCGCCTGATTACCGAGGCCGGCCGCGAGCCGATGGAGCGCGACACCATGTACCGTCCGGTCACCCGCACGGAGACCTCTTTTACGATCTCAGTCTAGAGTTAGACTCATCTGCTAACCTCGTGTTGAGCTCGTGATCGTGGCGACAACTACCACCCCGCGACGCGAAGCGCGCGATTATTTCAGGCTAGCGCATTTACAGTATTGCTATAACCCGCCCCCTTTTAAAGCGCTCCGCTCCAACACCGGGAGCTGCGCGCGGGCCTTCGGCAGAGAGGAAGTTGTTCCTTTCTAATCGTTTATGCCCCGACTGAAGTCGGGGCCGGCACGACTTGCACCCCGGCACGCGCAAAACCGGCGCGCGTCGGGGACCCCGCTGAAGTCGGTGCCCTGATACAAATCCCGTTGTCGTGATGGTCTACAGCATCTCTGAAAATGCTTTAAGGACATGGGAGCATGCAACTCCCGGCAGCTTACAATCCTCTATCCAGCAGGAGGCTCGAATGCGACAAATCATGTTGAAGAGCAAACTTCTGATTGCGGCTCTCATTGCATTTGGTTTTATCGGCGGTACGGTTACGGTGCGGGCAGATGATCATGACCGCGATGACCGGAAGTGCGAGAGGCAGATTCACAAAGCTCAAGAACGGTTGGAGAAAGCAGTTCGCCGGCACGGTGAACATAGCGAACAGGCAGAACAGAAACGTCATGAGCTGGAAGAAACACGCGAACGCTGCCACGATCGCGATCATGACCATGACCACGATCACGACCACGACCACAACTAAATCAGATCAACATTCCGACCATGACCCCGGTCCCGCGACCTCCCGCCATGCGGGATCGGAATGACAAGAGTCTAAGATTCAGTTTGACCCGCGTGCAGAAAGAGGAGTGGCGCAAGTGCGTTCTTGGCTTGCAGAGCTCAACTACTTCAAAACAAAGAGGTGAGTACATTTACGTCCTGTGTTTCCGGTTTTTGCCTGGCAAAAGCAACGTAAGAATTCCTAACTGCGTCTGAAGTTACAGGTGTAAAATCTGCAACATAGAGTGAGGGCCTTTGGACCTTCTTGGGATCTTCTCCCCGCACCGAGGCGCACATGAACGTTCACATCAGCTATAAAGCAGGCAAGACTCCAGACGTGGAACGTGAATTTCAAAATCAATTACAAAAGCTTCAGCGCAGGTTACAGGTGTTTAAACCTGATCTGGTGCATTTTCACGCTATTGTGGAGCAGGAGAAGGGATACGGCGCCGGCACCTCGCTGAATCTGCGTCTGCCCTCAGGGCAGATGGCCGTGCAGAAGAAGGGGGAGAACCCTGTAGCCGCGGTGAAGACGGCGTTTACCGACCTTTTATCCCAGTTGACTAAACACAAAGAGCTGCTGCGAGGAGAGTGGGCGTGGAAGCGGCGCCGGGGCAGTGGAAGGCGGCAGATGGGGCAGCACCAGGCTCTGTTGGAGGTAGCATCCTCAACCGTGAAGTCCCCGCCGGTACACGGAGCGGAAAAAGAAGGCGGCGACATCAGCGAATGGGTGAACGCAAATCTGCGGCGGCTGGAGAGATTTGTTGATCGAGAGTTGCGCTATCGGGTGGCGACGGGTCAGATTCGTGAGGAGCAGATTTCGCGGGACGAAGTAATTGATGAAGTGATGGTGAGCGCGCTTTCCCACGAAGAGGAGAAACCGGACGAACTCTCGATGGAAAGCTGGTTGTACCGGCTGGCATTGCAAGCCGTCCGCCGCCTGGCGCTCACGAATGCAGATACCGCGACTGTCTCGCTGGACGCGCCGGCCGGAACTCCCAATGTGACTGGCAGTGATGAGAATGTGCTGCAATATCACCAGCCCGATGACTCACTGCAGGAAGAAAGCATTATCCGCAATGATAGTGCGCGTACGCCGGAGGAAATCTTTGCCAGCGAAGAGATGATAGGCCAGCTTGATCTGGTGCTGCATGGAGTGAGTGCCCAGGCGCGAGAAGCATTCGTGCTGTTCACCCTGGAAGGCTTTACGGTGGACGAGATCGCGCGCATCACGGACCAGGTCCCTGACCGGATCCGCAAGTCCATCCAGCAAGCGCGGGAACAGATTCGGCAGAAATTGCCCGCGCACCATGAACTGCGGCAGAGGCTGCTGAACCACTCCCGGGTCGCCTGAATTCTCTGCTGATTCGGCCGCCAGACGCTGATACGCGATAGTGGATCAGTTGCCCTGAAATGACCCACTAGCGAAAGAGAGGAACGCATGATTTCGCGTGAAGAGATACGGCAGCTTGCTCAGATTGAATCGGCAGCATGCGCCATCAGCTTTTATTTCCAGCCACAGACTCCACATGACCAATCCCACCGCGAAGAGGTGATCCTGGTGAAAGACCTGGTGCGCGACTGCCTTCGCAAAGCTGAACGGAACAGAAACCATGTGGCCTTGCGCGAAGACTTGCAGAAGATACTGGCTATAGCTGAGTCTTTGCACGGAAACCATTCACGGGGGAAGGCAATTTTTGCCTGCAAGGAACAGGGCATCTGGAGAGAACTGGATCTTCCTGCCCGGTTAGGCCGGTCTCAGATTACGGTAAATTCACGCTTTCATCTCAAGCCCCTGCTGGCGGCGTTTTCCGGCCCTGCACGCACCTGCATAGCCCTGGTGGACAGGGTGAAGGCGCGCATCTTTGAGCTGCAGGACGGAGAGTTGACGTTAAAGCCGGACCTGTATTTCGGCAGCCTGCCGGCTTCCGGCCGAAGCGACGGCTTTCGCGGGTATGAGGCGGGACATCGGGAGCGCCACGTTGAAAATGAGGTAATGCACCACTTCAAGCAGTTTGCCGACTCGCTGCATCTGCTGCTCAACCAGGACCATTTTGAATTGCTGCTGGTGGGCTGCCGCGATGAAACCTGGCCGGAGATTGCGCCGCATCTGACCAACGACGTCAAGCGGCGCCTGGTAGAAAAATTCGTGATTGATCCCGGAACGGCTTCAGCCCAGGACGTCCGCGAGCACGTCGATCGCCTGCTGGCCAACTATCTTAAGGTGCAAGAGCAGGCACTGTTGCGAGAGGTGATGGGAGAGGCGCAGCGCAACGGACGTGGCGCGCTGGGATTGCGGCATGTACTGACGGCGCTGGAGCGCCAGGAGGTGCAGACCCTGGTGGTGAGCCGCGACTTTCAGGCCGAAGCAGTTGAATGCCTGAATTGCCGCCATCTTGATACTCGCATCGTCCGGAATTGCGCGGTCTGTGGGAATGAGACGCGTGAGATCGATGTTTCTGATGCGTTGGTGGACCTGGCCCTGCGTAACGGCGCAGAGATCCATTTCATCGATGGCGATGCCGGGCTGGAGAACGCAGGACGAGTGGGCGCGCTGCTGCGCTTCCGCGCGGACCAGAATACCTCGCAGAAGGTAGCAGTCTAGTCGTTGTGCCCGCTGTTTTTTTATGCGGCTGTGTCGTGCTCGCGGAGAATTTGGTAATCGGGTAATTTAGTAATTTGGTAATTGAAAATCAAAACCAAGGCGCTGCTCGCTGGTGGCTTATGCCTCCGCCACTTTGATCATCAGCTTGCCTGTGTTTTCGCCGCGGAAGAGCTTGAGCAGGGCGTCGGGGAAGGTTTGGAAGCCTTCCACGATGTCCTCCCGTGATTTGAGTTTGCCGGCCAACATCCAGCCGGCCATCTCCCGTGCGGCCTCGCCGTAGCGCGCCATGTAGTTGAAGACTACAAACCCTTCCATGCGCGCGCTGTTTACCAGGAGGCTCAGATAATTTTCCGGGCCTTTGATTCCGGTAGTCGAGTTGTACTGGGAGATGGCGCCGCAGATGACCACGCGCGCGCCTCGGGCCAGGTTGGCGAGCGCGGCGTCGAGAATTTCTCCGCCAACGTTATCGAAGTAAACATTGATGCCCTGTGGACAGTGCTTGCGCAAGCCCTCGACCAGGTTTTCATTCTTGTAGTCGATGGCAGCGTCAAAGCCCAGTTGGTTCACGATGTAATTGCACTTCTCCGGACCGCCGGCAATGCCCACGGCGCGGCAACCTTTAATCTTCGCGATCTGGCCCACCACCATTCCGGTGGCCCCAGCCGCGCCAGAAATCACGACCGTGTCTCCGGCTTTGGCCTGGCCCACATCGAGCAGGCCGAAGTAGGCTGTG
>DATDGH010001096.1:0-4267 GCA_036522215.1 Candidatus Angelobacter sp.
GACAGCCGCTGTCATCTGCTTTTTCACTAATTTCTCTCCCACTGCATGCCGGGTTGGACGACAATTTTCATTGAGTCCGGACCGGGATTTGCCGCCAGCGCAAACGCTTCAACGGCACGTTCCAAGGGAAACCTGTGCGTAATCAGTCTTGCAAAATCAACTTCTCCGCTGAAAACCAGGCGTACACTCTCTTCCTGCAGCGCTACTGAAGCGCTGTAGGAACCGAGTAATACCTTTTCATCGACGCAGATCGCCGCGGGGTCAATCGTGGCCTCACTGTGCTGGGTCTGGGCAAAAAGCATTACCCGCCCCCCCGGACGCGCTGCTTCGATGGCAGGTCGAATCAGGCTGTTCCCCGCTACTGCCAGAATTACAACATCTGCGCCCCGTCCCTCTGTCAAATCCCTGACCTTTTCTCCGGGATCTTCAGAAGATGCGTAAACCGGATGCCTTAACCCGTATTCTTTAGCTATTGTAAGCCGTTGAGGATGCAAATCGGAAGTTACCACAGCCGCACCCCAGCGTTTGGCCAACAAGGCGAGCATGACACCAATGGGGCCTTGACCGATTACCAGAACGGTCTCCTCGGGCTGGAGCGCCAGAGACTCAATGCCCTTCATGCAGGTATTCACCGGCTCGACGAACGAGGCCTGCTCGTAAGAGACATGATCCGGTATTCTGACCAGCCCCTGGCGGACAATCCAGTCCATGACGCGAACATACTCGGCGAAACCTCCGCCACTCGGCTCAAACCCAGCCGTAGCGCCGACCTTCTTGTAGACCGGGCATTGGGCAAATACCTTATGGCGGCAGTAATAGCACCGGCCACAAGGAATGTGATGGAACACCATCACGCGGTCGCCCACGTGAAATCCGGAGACCCCCTGCCCAAGGGCCACAATCTCGCCGGCGGTTTCGTGCCCGAAGACTCGCGGGGCGGAATGCGACCCGGTAGAAATCTTCTTAAGGTCTGTGCCGCAGATGCCGCAAGTATGGACGCGGACCAGAACCTCGCCCGGACCGATGGCGGGCACAGGAACTGTTTCCAGGCGGACATCCTGCTTCCCCCGGTAAACAGCGGCTTTCATCGTCCGGGGAACGACCCGCTGCTCGGCTTCAGCTTCGGTTTTCGTGACGGGTGGCATCTATAAGATTCTGCTCTGCTTAACTCCTATTTTACTATTCAGGAAGTGGACGAGAACGGCCCAACTCCACCATGGTTCCAGGATTGATACTGTTAACCGCATTTTGCCTCAGCCATTGGCACAAAGCCTCTGCTGCGCGGTTGCTGTTGCGCATGAGAGCCATGATTCGCGGCCACCACTGCGGGCGGACGGCGGCCCATGCTGCAAATCTGCCGTTCTGGAACTTGCCTTCGGCATCCACAAATTGCTTCAGAGGCGGCATCACGAATGCGGCGTCATCTGAGATGGCCTTCACGCAGCGAAAGCTGATCCCCGCCTTCTCAGCTATTTCAGCTACTGCCGCGGCCTCCATGTCTACCGCCAGAGCGTGAAATTTTTCTACCAGCTCTGGTTTAGATGCGCTGGTGGCAATCTCAGGGGCTGTTACCAGTATGCCGCCGCCTGTTTCAGAGCGATATTCCTTTCCGGTTGCGGCGTCGACGATTACGTTGGGGGTAATCACATTTCCCACCCTTAGACTGTGAATCAGAGCGCCTGCAAGGCCGGCTGAAATCAGCACCTGCGGCCTGTATTGAGCCACTACAGCCCGAGTTGCTGTTTGTGCCGCACGGCAGCCGATGCCGGCCGATATGGCGACTCGTTCGGCAGCTTGAAAAGTGCGAAAACTGCGTCCATCGTGCGTGAAAGAGACTGATTTCCATTCGCGGACAAGCGGAGCAAGTTCGCGGTCCAGTGCGGCGATGATGGCAATGTTGCTCATGCGCGTGCAGTAGCCACGCTTCCTGCAACCTCGATATAGCCGTGGGCCTGGAACCAGTCAACGGCGCGGTGAAGCGCATTGTCCACTGGACCGGCCTTGTATCCAAGTTCACGCTCGGCCTTGGCGGAAGAAGCAAACATCTTTTTGCGGCCCATGCGCACAGCATCAATGGTTGCTCTGGGTTCTTTGCGCAGGATGACGCCGGTAAAAAACTGGTCGAACACTGCGAATCCCAGCGCCACCGAATGCGGTACCTGGACGCGCGGAGCCGGCAGGCCGGTGAGCGCAGAGAGCCGGTCCAGAATCTGCTTCAGGGTGAGATTCTCTCCACCCAGGATGTACCGCTCTCCGGGTATGGCCTTATCCATGGCCAGGAGATGTCCACGCGCAACATCTTTCACGTCTACCACATTCAGTCCGGTGTCCACATAGGCCGGGAACTTACGCTTGAGAAAGTCCACAATAATGCGGCCGGTGGGAGTGGGTTTAATGTCCTGATCGCCAATCGGAGTAGTAGGGTTGACCACAACCACATTGGCCCCGCCGCGTCCGGCTCCCAGAGCTATTTGTTCGGCCATGAACTTAGAGCGCTTATATGGACCAACCATATCCTGCAGGGCAACCGGAGAAGTCTCATCGGCCACATGTCCGGTTGTGCTGAAGCCCATCGTGGCTACGGAACTGGTATAGATTACGCGCCGGACGTGATTTTCCTGGGCTGCGCGAATGATGGCCCGCGTGCCCTCGACATTGGAGCGATACATCTCGTCCGGATCCCGAACCCAGAGCCGGTAATCCGCCGCGACGTGGAAGACAAACTCACAGCCCTGCATGGCTTTTCCCAGCGAGTCGGGATCGCGCAAGTCGCCGGTGACCCGGTCAGTTTTCAAATCGGCAATGTTCTCTGTGCGGCTTGTGGTGCGGACAAGCACGCGGACCTCGGCGCCCTGGGCACAAAGAAGCTGCGCAACATGGCTGCCTACGAATCCGGTGGCTCCTGTGACGAGAATCCTCATTTTGCTAGCGCCCGAAAAGTCTTCGCATACTCCCGCACAAACTTGCGTCCAAGCCTGAGCTGTTCCTTCTGAATCCTGTTCATCCTGTCGCTGCTCTACCCGAGCGGCCCACTTTGCAAGAGCTGCTCTTAACACAAAATGCGGGCAAGCTTGTTGCCCGCATTCTCAAACAGCTTGCCTTTAATCCAACGATTCCGGTTTCAACTCGATGTTCTTTTCACCCGACGCTTTTTTCTGCCAGTATTTGCGGACCCACGCTTCAAAGCTCTTCCCGGCGGCGGTATCGCGTCCGGAGAAGGCCAGTGCTGCAATGTCAGTATAGGGAATTGCCACTTTCTGGCTTGAATCCTTGGGATATAAACGGACCACGGAATCAGCTAAAGTCTTTCCCGACCGCCGATCAAAGACGTAGCCTTCAATTCTGGTTCCATCTTTACGGGTGATGGTGACGTCGCCGCGGTAGTCAAAGGCCTTTTCCAGGGCTGCACGGACCTCTTCGTCGGTCGCCAGCTCCGGAATCCAACCTTCAAGCTTTTCGTGTCTTGTGCCCGGAGCAACTTCCAGGAGATCAGGATTATTCACGGTGGCGGAGTCCGGATTGCTCATGCCCTGGTTTCCTCGAGCTGGTCTGAATCCTGCTCGATCTGCACCAGCGGGTTGTAGCTATGCACGGGGCGGACGGGCTCATCTAAAAGACGCAATGCTCCTTCATCTTTGTACGAGGTGAAGAGCGTGGCCCGAACTGTGGCCAGGAACCCCCGCAACGAACCGAAATTGTCATTCACGGCAGAGGCCTCATAACCGCTGTGGACCATGCAGTTGGCGCACTTGGGATTGCCTGACTCGGTGCCGTACTGATTCCATTCAGTGGCGGTCATGAGTTCGTCAAAGGTGTCTGCGTAGCCATCCTGAAGCAGATAGCAGGGTTTCTGCCAGCCAAAAATGTTGTAAGTAGGCATGCCCCACGGGGTGCACGAGTAATCGCGTTTGCCCATCAGGAACTCGAGGAACAGCGGCGACATGTTGAAGCGCCACTTGGAGCTGCGATTGGAGAGGATGGCCCGGAAGAGCCGCCGAGTCCGCGCGCGTCCCAGGAAATGCTGCTGGTCCGGGGCTTTGTCGTAGGAGTAGCCGGGCGAAAGCATCATGCCTTCCACACCCAGGGCCATCATCTCGTCAAAGAAGGCGCGAACGCTGTTGGGATCAGCTCCATCAAACAGCGTGGTATTGGTGGTAACACGGAAGCCGCGCTTCAGGGCCTCTCGAATCCCTTCCAGGGCAAGATCATATCCGCCTTCGCGGCAGACTGAGAAATCGTGGTGTTCGCGCTGGCCATCCATGTGAAC
>DATDGH010001097.1:0-9887 GCA_036522215.1 Candidatus Angelobacter sp.
GACCTGTTCGGCAAGCTTTGTCAGGAGCTCGAGATTAGGACCGACGATCTTGACAGAGTTGGAGCCCTTGACCCCAGAGATGGCTTCTTCGATGTTGTCCTGGATGTATTGGGAAAAGTTGAAGACCACTCCCGGCAGTTCGTTTTCAAACTCTTCCTGAATCTGTTCGGTCAACTTCTCTTTGTTGAGTCCGTGGGGCCATTGGTCAAATGGTTTGAGGGGAACGAACAACTCGACGTTGGAGAAGGGCGCGGCATCGCTGCCATCATCGGGCCGGCCATGTTGGGAGACCACGGTGACGACCTGGGGATGGCGCAGGAGAATTTCACGCATTTTCCTGGCTGCCGCCTCACCATCTTCCAGAGAAAGCGTCATGGGCATGGAGGCACGAATCCAAAAATTGCCTTCTTCAAGATGGGGTAGAAATTCGCTGCCCAGCCTTGATCCGAGAAATCCGCATAACGCCAGAAAAGCAATGCCGATCCCGACCGCCAGGGCACGGCGCTGCAGGGCGAAACGCAATGCCGGGTTGTAGACGCGATGCAACAGGCGAACCAGAATGGTTTCCGCTTCCTTGACCCGTTCAGGAAGGAGCATGGAAGCCAAGACCGGTGTGATAGTGAATGTCGCGATTAATGCTCCGGCCAGTGCATAACCGTAAGTTCTGGCCATGGGCCCGAATATCTGGCCCTCGACCCCTTGCATGGTAAACAGGGGCACGAAAGCAGCCACGGTGATGAGGGCGGAGAAAAGGACCGCCTTGTCTACCTGGATGGCGCTGATCAGAATCAGGCGCAAGCGGTCTATCCATCCGCGAGCCGCTTCTGGTTTCGCAGTTTGCTGCGTAGGATCCGGCCCCCAAAATCCCTCCCGCAGACGCTGGAACAGAGTCTGCCTTTCCTCAGGGGGCGCCTGAAAATTTCGGAAGACGTTTTCAACCAGGATCACGGCGGAATCGACAATAATGCCGAAATCCACAGCGCCGAGCGACAGCAGGTTTGCGCTTTCACCGAAGATGAGCAGGAGAATGATGGCGAAAAATAATGCGAAGGGGATGTTGACGCCAACAATGATGGCGCTGCGAAGGTCACCAAGGAAGATCCATTGGACCAGGAAAACCAGCAGACATCCGAAGATCAGATTGTGCAGAACCGTGCTGGTTGTGACACTAACGAGCCATGAGCGGTCATAATAAGGAATGATCCTGATGCCGGGCGGCAGGCTTCCATCATGATTCAACCTGTCAATTTCTGCTTTGACCTTTGGAATCATGTCCTCGGTTTTTTCCGTGCGCCGCATGACCACGATGGCTCCAACGACGTCGGCCTGGCGGTCGCGACCCAGGATGCCAAGCCTGGGCCTGTAACCTACGGACACTTGGCCAACGTCCTTCACCAGAACCGGCACACCGCTTTGTTGAGTTAGAACCACATTTTCTATGTCGTCAACCTTGTATCCCTGGGTGAGATCGTCGTTGCCACCGTCATCAATCAGACCGACGCCGCGAATGTTGATCGACTGCTGCCCAATGCGGATTTCGCGGCCGCCCACGTTGAGGTTCGCATTCCCCAGCGCGGTCAGGACCTGGGGCACGGTGATGTTGTAGGCTTCGAGTTTGCGAGGATCCACGGCTACTTGAAATTCCTTGGTGGGGCCGCCCCAACTGTTGACAGCGGCAATGCCGGGAATGGTCAGCAGCCGGCGGGCCACGACCCAATCCTGAACGGTGCGCAGGTTGGTGATTCCGAAATGCGCAGGACCAACCACCTGATAGCGGTAGATTTCTCCGGTCGAGCTATTGGCCTGGATTGTAGGAACCAAGCCACCGGGCAGGCTGACGTTCTGCGACATTGAGACTGAAGCCTGGCTATAAGCGAAGTTGTAATCCACGCCATACTTGAAGACCACACGCACAAACGACAAGCCATAGAACGACGTGGAGCGGATTACATCGATGCCGGGAGTAGCATAAAGCCCAATCTCGATGGGACGGGTGTAGTAGCGCTCCATCTCCTCGGCGGAGAGACCCGGCGCCTGTGCTGTAATTTCCAGAATTACAGGCGTGGGATTGGGATAGGCTTCTATGTTGAGCTTCTCAAACGCAACCAGGCCGGCAGCGGCAAACAAAAGTAGTCCCAGCACCACGATTGCGCGGCGACTCAGGCAAAACGCTATGAGGGACTTAAACATAACAAGATCGGGTAATCCGGTGATCGGGTGATCTCCACCCCAGCACGCGCAAAAAGCGACGCGTGCCGGGGACCCCTGGTGATCTGGTGATCGGAAAGGAATTCGTTTTTGACTTTCAATTACCCAATTACCAAATTACCCAATTACCAAATTTTCGCGTTCGCAATCCCATCCTCCTCACCATGCAAAACAAATCCTCGTAGCTGCTGAACCTTAGTCACTGGGCGGCGTTTGCAGCAGGTTGCTAAGAAATACGGCGCCGTCCGTCACTACCAGTTCTCCTGGCTTCACACCATCGAGAATCTGAACCCGGTTGTCCACTCGCAGGCCGGTCTTGACAATCCTTTGTACAAAGCGGTGACGATCGGTTGTCACCCAGGCGGTCATGGCGCCATCTGCTTCCCGAACCACGCCGTTGGCGGGTATGGCAGTAGCTTCCATGGGTGAATGGACTTGAATGATGAAGTCAGCCAGCATTCCCGAACGCAGTTCATTGTGGGGATCATCAATCTGGGAACGGACCGTTACTCGATGCGTACCGGGATCAACCATGGCATAGATCTTGGAAATCTTTCCCTTGAACACGCGATCCGGATAAGCAATGACGCGGACCTGGACCGGCTGGCCCAAGTGTAAAAGTGAGATGTCACTTTCGACGACGTTGGCCAGCATCCATTTAACGGAGACATTCGCAACCGTGTAAGGCGCAGTACCGTTGCCCGGTTGGACTAAAAGCCCCGCTGGCGCATTGAACGATGTGATCTGGCCGGCAATGGGGCTGCGGACGACCAGGGCAGGGTCGATCCTGCGGGACGAAATCATTTCCTCAATCTCAGCGTCATTCTTGCCAAAGACGCGGACTGCGTCCCGTGCAGCTCTGAGTGCGCCATCAGCAATTTGTTGGTCTGAGGTCGCCTGTTCCAGTTCTCGCTCGGAAATTCCGGGAAGTCCCTTGATGCGCGCCAGTTCCTTACTGGTGAGTTGGAAAGTTGCTGCAGTGCCGATCAGGGTTGATTCAGCCTGAATGAGATCCGGGCTTTTGATGGTGTAGAGAGGCTGATTGGGCTGAACGTTCGCACCAAGCTCCACAAATGCCTTGATGATGGTTCCCTGATAAGGGGGAAAAACCTGGACTGACAGGTCGTCGGCGAAGCTGATGGCGCCGACCGTCTCTTTTTCAACCGGAAACGAATAATTGCTTACAGGTTCGATTTTGACCGCATTCAGTTGGCTTGGTGAAAGCTCAACCGCTGCTTCGGACTGGGGCGAGTTCGCTGCCACCGGCTCCGGCGATGCTTTGGTAGTAGAAGCACGGCCAGAACCCGATCGCAAAACAATTATGAGGACGACGCAAGCCAACACCCCAGCCACCACAGCCGCCGTTTTCCGGTCATGGCGCCATCTGCGTTTCATCGTGGCTGGTTCCTTTTTTTCATGGGTGTCTTAGATTTGGCTTTTCCCCGAAGCCTGTGCTTTCAGAAGGGCGGCAACCGAGTTTTCGTTAATTCTCTAATATCTACGGAGCGCCGGTGGTTGTGAACCCTATCTTTCATTCCTATCTTTTGGTCGAAAGAGGCTATCTTCTGGTCAAATGGTGGGAGACAGATGAAAGTGTTGAGCCATGATGATTGACTATGCGCATACACTAATAGAGGAGCGGGCTTTTATCTGATGCTGGACCTTTTCGTTATTTATGCGGAAGCAAACCGCAAGAAGAATCTGCTGATTGCTGCCGCACTCATCATTGCCATCGCGATCATAGACTGGTCGACAAAACCCTATTTGTCACTTGGCTTCCTATACCTTTTCCCCATCATGCTGGTGGCTGGATTTCTGGGCCGCTGGCAGATTGTTGGCTTGTCCCTGCTATGCTCGGCGCTGCAGGAAATATTCAGTAATCTTCCACTCAATTCCGCAGTTATCCCGCGCCTGGCCATGGTTACGGTGGGCTACATTGGGACTGGTCTGTTCATTTCAGAATTGGTGTCAAAACGGCGGCTTGCAGCCAAACACGTGGAAGATCTGGAGCGGCAAGTACGTTTCACACAGGATGCGGAACAGCAATTGGAGGCCCTGATTGAGAGCAGCCCGGCGGCCATTGTCACCGTAGACGCGGGTGGGCGAATTGAGCGCGCCAATCAGGCGGCCCAGCGACTGCTGGCTCCGGATGCACCGCTTCTGCCAGGACAATCCATCTCCGCTTTCCTGCCGGCGTTGCAGGCGATTGTCCAAACCTATCAAACCCGGGTCTTCCGCACCACGCTGCAATGCCAAGGTCATCGGCATAATGGTGAAGTATTCATGGCTGGGGTATGGTTTTCCACCTACGGCACCATCTCCGGACCCCGGCTGGCAGCCATCATCGTTGATCTATCGGAAGACATACGGGACCGTGAGCAGCTCAACTTGGATCATCTGCTTAAGAGCGCGCGAATTGTCATGGGCGCCGTCTCTCATGAAATCCGTAATCTTTGCGGCGCTATCTCAGTGGTGTACAAGAATCTTACTCACGTCCCTCGACTCCGGGACAACCGCGACTTTGAGGCCCTGGGTACATTGGTGGAAGGACTGGAGAAGATTGCTGCTCTCGACGTGAAGCCTTCCGGTGATCAGACCCTGACTACTCTGGAAATCCCGTCGTTGCTGGACGACCTGAGGCTTTTGATCGAGCCACCGCTTCAGGAAGCGGGTATCGAGGTTATTTGGCGCATTGAGGACAAAGTGCCGCTGGTATCAGCAGAACGGTATGGCCTGATGCAGGTATTCCTGAACCTGGTGAAAAACAGCCAGCGCGCCATGGAGGACAGCGCTCAGAAGCAACTCACGATCTCCGCTCTGGTGGAAAAGCAGGGCTTAGTGATTCGATTTGAAGACACAGGTCCAGGTGTACTCTTCCCGGAAAAGCTGTTTCGCCCGTTCCAGGCAAAGGCGGCTGCCAGTGGGCTCGGTTTATATGTTTCTCGCGCCATTCTTAGGACGTTCCGTGGCGACCTGATGTACGAACCGAGGGAGCGAGGATGTTCCTTTGCCGTGTCACTGGTCCCGGTGGCCGCGGCCCAAGAATCGGTGTATGCCAGCAAGACCTGAGAAGATTCGGGTGCTGATCGTGGATGATCACACGCTCTTTCGGGAGAGCGTGGCTCGCCTGCTCAGCGCCGAACACGAGATTGAAGTTCGCCATTGTGGCTCAGTGCGCGAGGGCATCGCCCTTTCCGCGAGTTGGTCGCCGGACGCAGTCTTACTGGATTTCGATTTGGGCAACGAGAAGGGTTCGTCATTCATGGAGGAGGCCCAGCGGGCCGGATTTCAAGGCAAGACCCTGCTGCTCACCGCCGGCGTGAGTGAACTGGAAGCCGCTGATCTTATCCGGCGCGGAATCTCCGGTATAGTCCTTAAGCACAGTTCGTCTGTGGAACTCTCAACCAGTATTCGCGAAGCTGTGGCAGGCAAGGTTTGGTTTGACCAGGCGTATCTGAAGAAAGTGATGGAGAGGGCGACCGCGCAGGAGACCACAGCATCCGGTAGCAAGACTTTAAGTAAACGTGAACGCGCTGTTCTGTCACTAGTCTTCGAGGGGCTTGCCAACAAAGAGATTGCTGACCGGCTTCATCTGTCTGAAAGCTCGGTGAAAGCTTCTCTGCAGCAGCTTTTCGAAAAAACTGGTGTTCGCACTCGCAGCCAACTGGTTCGTGTAGCCCTGGAACAATACAAAGACCAGATCTGACGGACCAATCCGTGTTGCCGGCGTTGCTGATTTCTCCCATGGATTTTGTTATTGGTTTTTCCTATTCCCGGTAATCTGTGTCTGTTCCCTGGCATGTTGACAAGGCGATGGAAACAAACCGATACTGAGCAGGGGTGGGAAATGATTGCGGAGATTCATGAGGGGTTAGAAGGTGTTGTAGCATCAGCTACCCGGCTGAGCTTGGTGGATGGGGCTGCCGGTCGGTTAATCCTTGCGGGGTACGCGGTTGAAGATATTGCGCCGCGAGCCAGCTTTGAGGAGATGGCCCATCTCTTTTGGACCGGACGCCTGCCCAATGCCCAAGAATTAAAGACCCTCACTTCGACTTTGGCCTCTCGACGTCCCCTCCCCTCCGGGACTATGGTCCTGATGCGAGAAGCTGCCAAGAAGCAAACCCATGTTATGGACGCCCTGCGCATGGCCGCATCCACCCTAAGCCTGGGACGGGCTGAGGATCCGCAGCAGGATGCGTGGCACCTGGTGGCCGCATTTCCGGGGATCATTGGAGGCTATTGGCGGCTCAAGAACGGCCAGGAGCCGGTGAAAGTTGATGAAGAACTGTCCCACGGCGAGTACTTCCTGCACCAAATCTTTGGCGGGGAGATTGGGCCGGAGCGGGCACGCGGACTGGAAACCTATATGAATACGGTCTGCGACCATGGCTTTAACGCTTCTACTTTTACCGCGCGCGTCATTGCTTCCACTCGCTCTGACCTGGTTTCTGCGATAACCGGAGCCGTAGGCGCTCTGAAGGGCCCACTACACGGAGGCGCTCCGGGGCCAGCGCTGGACATGGTATTTGAAATCGGCAAACCGGAACGGGCCGAGTCTATGATCCGGGAGAAAGTTCGGCGTGGGGAACGGCTGATGGGATTTGGACATCGAGTCTACAAAGTCAGAGACCCACGTGCCGACGTCCTGGCAGCCGCGGCCGAAAAATTCTATACGACTGAAGGCGACAGGGAACTCTACAAGCTGGCTTTGACCGTAGAAAAAGCCGCGTTGCGCGTCCTGGCGGAAGAGAAGCCGGGCCGTCCGCTCAACACCAACGTGGAGTTCTATACAGCGCTTCTACTCCATGGAGTGGGCCTGCCCACTGAATTGTTTACCCCGGCATTCGCCGCCGGACGTGTGTTGGGTTGGTCAGCACACTGCCTGGAGCAGCTCCGCGAAGGCCGCCTGATCCGGCCTGACTCCATGTACCAGGGACCAACAGGTTTGCATTTTAAGCCGCTGGATCAGAGGAACTAAAGCAACAGCAAAACCTGTAACGTTTGCATCTCTCTATTTCTAGCTTGTGTCTAACGCTTTTCTAGTGTTAATGCTCTAACGCTTCGTGGGACCTCGACGCCATCTCGCAGTCGAGGATCGGGTATAGGTGCTTTCGCTTCCAGCCTGAGAGGAAGAATTCCAGCCCATACTGGCAGACTGTAATCCTCCTCGTCATCCAGTGGAGGTCCCTCACGGATCTTTGCCGAAGCCTCCTCAATGGAGAATTCGAGTACCGCAGTGGCTTTCAGTTCTTTTTCGCTGGGGCTACGCACATCGTTCCAGCGCCCGGCGATCAGGTGTTCTGAAATTATGCGTAGTGCTCGTTTCTTCTCCTCCGGTTCCTGGATCATACGGCCAATTCCAAAAGCTACGACTGACCGGTAGTTCATAGAGTGATGAAATGCGGACCGCGCCAGCACCAATCCATCCACCAGGGTCACAGTTATGCATGCAGGCATACTGGTTTCAAGCTGGCCCAGCATTCGATTGGCGGCTGAACCGTGCAAGTACAGCTTGTCGCCTTCGCGGCCGTAAAGAGTGGGAATCACAAATGGCTGGCCGTTCACCTGGAAGCCCACATGAGCCAGGAATCCGGCATCCAGGATTGCATGAATGGTCTCGGCTTCGCGGGAGCCACGTTTTGGTAATCTGCGGAGTTCAGTGCGCTTTGTCAGATTCATTGCTTACCCGTGTCTGGTCCGTAATCCAGTTTACCTCCCAGGTCTTGCCTCCATCATCGGAGAATGACTGCTCAAAATGGGGTGAATTCGTGGTCGTCGCCGACCAAATAAACCGAACAAGGATGGTTCTGCCATTAAAGACTTCCTGGTCAAAAAACTCGCCGCGGCCATTTTTAAATTCACCGATCGTGGGCACACCCAGGATGCCGTCTTTGCCGTTGGCCCAATAGAGACTCCACTGATGGGATTGAGGATTGTAGAGACGAAGGGTGAGACCTTCGACGCGGCCTGTCTGGCCGTCCGTTTCAAACTCCTCCAGCTGAGAGCGGCCATTCCAAACCCTTCGGGTAACGGAAGTGCCATCAAATTCAACCCAAGCGGTAGAGCCGGTTAAAGGATGCAAAAGTCGCTTTAAGTGGATTTTCCAACTGCCCAACTCAAAATCAAAATCGTGTTGTCCATCGCGTTTATCCTTTGTTGCCTGGGCGCCTGGTTTTGCTGCACTCGAATCGGTTTGCGCCAGCAAGTATGTCCAAAACAAAGTGGAAATCAGAAGACTCAGTAAGAAGTACCTGCGAATACTCTGTAATATCGGCATGTTTCGATCATGCCCGAATCTGTGGTATTTTAAAACGTCCACTTTTTATGCAATTAGTGATACCACTTTCGAAAAGGAAGGGACCGCTCTTCCGGCAGGTTTACCTCCGTTTGCGAGAAGCAATGCTGTCGGGCGCCTTCCATAGCGGCCAGAAGCTTCCATCCACACGTGACGTAGCGGAACAGCTTGGAATCTCGAGAACGGTGGTGGTACTGGCCTACGATCAGTTGCTGGCTGAGGGCTTTGCTGTGGGCCGCCGTGGCTCGGGAACGTACGTCTCCAGCGGCGTGGGTGAAAGCCGGTCCGGTACATCTGAAGACTCAGTTCATTTGCATCTCTCGCGTTTCGGGACATCGGCGGCCAACGCCTGGTCCCGACTACACTTCCCGCCTCGACGGACGCGTGCGCTGGCTTATGACTTTGCTTACGCGCGAAGCGACCTGGAGACATTTCCTTTTGAGATGTGGCGCCGCATCCTTCTCCGATGCGCCCGGAGGGCACCGGTTTCGGAGCTCGATTATGGCCCAGCGGGCGGGAATGTTACGTTGCAGGAAGCTATCTGCAGTCACTTGCGACGATCGCGTGCCGTGGTCTGCGATCCGTCGCAGGTGATCGTGGTGAACGGCTCGCAGCAAGCGCTGGATTTGATTGCGCGGGTCCTGATCGAACGGGGCGAGCGGGTTGCTATAGAAGATCCGAGCTATCAGGGTACGAGCGAGATCCTTCGTGCTGCCGGCGCCGATTTGCTTCCGATGCCGGTTGATGGCGATGGCCTGGATCCAACCAGGTTGCCGGCGAAGGCCCGAATTGCCTTCGTAACTCCCTCGCACCAGTTCCCAACCGGCGCCATCCTCCCGCTGGCCCGGCGGCTGGCGCTTTTGGAATGGGCCAAACGCCGCAACGCGGCCATCGTTGAGGACGACTATGATGGTGAGTTTCGCTATGAAGGACAACCGCTGGAATCGCTGCAAGGACTGGACCGGGAAGGGCGAGTCATCTACATCGGAACATTTTCACGCACGGTTTTTTCCGCGCTGCGCATCGGTTACCTGATCGCACCCAAGCGGCTGGTGGCAGCATTCTCAGCAGCCAAGTGGTTATGCGACCGCCATACTCCCGCGCTGGAGCAGCAAGCACTTGCAGAATTCATTTCCAGTGGAATGTATGAGCGTTACCTGCGCCGCGTGCGACGCAGAAATGCAACCCGTCGTAAGGCACTGTTGGATGCCATCCGCAGGTGGCTGGGTGAGCGGGTGGAGATCAGCGGTGACGGCGCCGGCGCTCATGTCGTCCTTTGGCCGAGGCATCCTATCAGCGAAGAGACGGTGATTCGCGAAGCCGCATCGCAGGGCGTGGGGGTCTACGGAATCTCTCCCTATTATCTGAAACCACCATCCCGAAC
>DATDGH010001098.1:0-5151 GCA_036522215.1 Candidatus Angelobacter sp.
CTCCTGCACCACCAACTGCCTGGCGCCGGTGGCCAAGGTGATTCACGATAGTTTCAAAATCCAGAGTGGGACCATGACCACCATCCACTCCTATACCAACGACCAGGTCATCCTGGATTTTCCCCACAAAGATCTGCGCCGCGCCCGCGCCGCCGCTATCTCCATGATTCCAACCTCTACCGGCGCCGCCAAGGCTCTCCACCTGGTCATCCCGGAGCTGAAAGGAAAACTGGATGGCTTCGCCATGCGCGTACCCACGCCCAACGTCTCAGTAGTGGATCTGGTTGCATTCGTGGAAAAGACTACGACGGTAGACGAGGTCAACAACGCTCTCAAGGCCGCCTCTCAGGCTGGATTAAAAGGGATCCTGGGTTATGAAACCAATGAGCTGGTCTCATCCGATTTCAAGGGCGATGACCGCTCTTCCATCGTCGATTCTCTTTTAACCCGCGTAGTCAACGGCAACTGCGTAAAAGTGATCGCCTGGTACGACAATGAGTGGGGCTATTCCTGCAGGTGTCGCGATTTGATTCGCTATCTGGGGAAGAAGGGGTTGTAATTTTTTTAGCTTGCCTCGAGCATAGCGAGAGGACCCTATCATCTTAAAAGAAGTTTCAGGGCAGATGCCCCAAGATTTTTGAGGTTTTGAGTTTCATTGTGAAGCGAGGAACGTCCGGGCCTACGCCCTGGTGGCGTTCTCTAAGATCGTAGGGTTCCCTCGCTGCGCTCGGGATAAACTTCAACAACGCAACCATGGCCAAGCTCTCAATCCAGGATCTAAACCTCGATGGCGAGCACGTCTTCATGCGCGTGGATTTCAATGTCCCGCTGACGGAAGATGGCCGTGTTTCTGACGACACCCGCATTCGCGAGACCATGCCTACCATTGAATATGCGCTGCGCAAAGGCGCCCGGCTGATTCTGGCCTCTCACCTCGGACGTCCCAAAGGTAAGCTCAATCCTAAGATGAGCCTCAAGCCTGTGGCTGAACGGCTGCGGACGCTTCTGGACCAGAAACTCGCGCGCAGTTGCAATGTAGGATTCGCTCCTGACTGTGTTGGACTGGCAGCGGAAGAGATGGCCAATAATCTGGAAAAAGGCCAAACCCTTTTGCTGGAAAACCTGCGCTTTCACGCTGAGGAAGAAGCCAACGACGAAAAATTCTCCCGCCAACTAGCCGCCCTGGCCGATGTCTACGTGAACGATGCTTTCGGTACCGCGCATCGCGCCCACGCCTCCACCGTGGGAATCACCCGGTTTGTAGACAAAGCAGCTGCCGGGCTGCTGATGCAAAAAGAGCTGGAATACCTGGGCAAGGTCACCTCAAACCCTGAAAAACCGTTCTTGGCCATCATTGGCGGCGCCAAGGTCTCAGACAAGATCGATGTCCTGCGTAATCTATTGACCAAAGTTGATGCGCTGTTGATTGGTGGGGCCATGGCTTACACCTTCCTCAGGGCCGAGGGAAGTCAAGTCGGCAAGTCTCTGGTGGAAGAAGATAAATTGGATCTGGCCAAAGAACTGTTGCAACAAGCGCAGAGCAAGAACATCCGCATGCTGCTGCCGCTGGATCATGCAATCGCAGAAAAGATAGATGCGGCCTCACGCACCCAGATTGTGAGTGCAGCTCAGGGAATCCCTGCCGATCACATGGGCCTGGACATCGGTCCGCAAACCATTGCCGCCTTCTCCAAAGAGATTGCTGGAGCAAAAACCATTCTGTGGAACGGGCCGATGGGCGTCTTTGAAGTTGCTCCCTTTGCTAATGGGACCATCAAAATTGCCCAGGCCATTGCATCGAACCGCAACGCAACCTCGATTGTGGGTGGCGGCGATTCGGTGGCGGCAGTGCACCAGGCCGGAGTCGCCGATAGAATCACCCACATATCCACCGGCGGCGGCGCTTCCCTCGAGTTTTTGGAAGGCAAAAAACTTCCCGGCGTCGAAGCCTTGACTAACAAATAAACCATGGACTCCCACGTCCGCTATCGCATTGCACCTGAACGTTTCCTGGAACTTGCCATCGGCGATATCACGAACCAGACTACTGACGCTATTGTGAATGCGGCAAACTCGACTCTTCTGGGTGGAGGTGGTGTAGACGGCGCGATCCATCGTGCCGCTGGACCAGCTTTGCTGGAGGAGTGCAAAAAAATTCGCGCCCAACGAGGGCCTCTGCCGGCCGGTCGTGCGGTCAGTACCTCGGGGGCAAAGCTGAGCGCGAAATATGTGATTCACACAGTGGGCCCAGTCTGGTATGGGGGTGAAGCAAACGAACCGCAGACCCTGGCCAGTTGCTATCGTGAATGCCTGCGACTGGCCCACGAGTTAAAGTGCGCCAGCATCAGCTTCCCTTCTATCTCTACCGGCGCCTTTGGTTACCCGGTACACGACGCCGCTCAAGTTGCGCTGCGCGCCGTAGTTGAAAACCTTCAGCAACAACCGCACTCCGTGGCCCTGGTCCGCTTTGTGCTGTTTGATTCCCGCAGCCATCGAGCGTATAAGCAGTCTGCGGAGAATTTGGGATTGGATTCCGGGACATGACCCTCGTATTCATTTTGTATATGTTTTTCCGTCCTTCAGTATTCCTTCGTGTCCTCGCTTTTCCTCCGTGTCCTCTGTGGTGAGGTTTTGGTTTAATTGCTGATTACCGATGAGACGAAAAGTAATTGCCGCTAACTGGAAAATGTACAAAACGCCGGACCAGGCGCGCTCCTTCGTCGTCGCGTTCCGTCCCCTGATTCCCCATCAGGCGCATGCAGAAATTGTTTTGTGTCCGCCATTTGTTTGTCTGCCTGCAGTTGTGGATGCAACCCAGGGAACACGAATCGGCGTCGGCGGACAAAACATGTTCTGGGAAAAGGAAGGCGCCTGCACTGGAGAAATTTCAGCCCAGATGTTGAGAGCCACAGGCTGCTCTCACGTGATTATTGGCCATTCTGAAAGACGACAGTACTTCGGCGAAACCGACGACACCGTCAATCGCAAGCTCAAGGCTGCTCTCGCTTCGGAATTGCAGCCCATCGTCTGTGTGGGCGAACTTCTCGAGGAGCGGGAGGCTGGCCTCACGGAAGAAGTCTTGACCCGGCAATGCAATATCGCCTTCAGTGGAATCTCCGGTATCGAAGCCGCGCCCTTAATCGTGGCTTACGAGCCGGCATGGGCTATCGGCACCGGCAAAACAGCCACGCCAGAAATGACCGCGGAAGCTCACCGGATTGTCCGCGATCAGGCAGCAAACGCTTTCGGTGATGAGACTGCAGCTAATCTCCGCATCCTGTACGGTGGCAGCGTGAAACCGGAGAATGCCAAAGCATTGATGTCACAAATCGAAATCGATGGCGCGCTGGTCGGCGGCGCCAGCCTCGACCCACACTCGTTTGTAAAAATTGTCGCCGCCGCCGCTTAGGTTGGGTTTTACTCTCTGCCAGCAAAGGACTCAGAACTGCTGTTCTTTTTCGTGATCATCATGGTGATTGGGCCAGTTGGAGCGTTGAGCCATCCTCCAGCGAGTTCCGTTTCCGCCGCCACTCTAATCTCCGGGTCCCTGATACGCCGAAGGAGCGAGCTTGCCCAAGCGTGGGAGATTGGGCCAGCGTGGCGAAGCATGGCGCAATAGGCATTTGTTGACGGCCAAAAGGCTTTGAGTGCGGTATTTGGGTCGTCGTCATCGGCATCCGTCTTGTAAAGCTTGTCGGCAACATCTAATCCCGCCTCAATGCTATTCTTTGCCTCATCGATCTGCTTCAGGCGCAAGTAGATGTCGGCTGCCGAACTGTAGTAAGGAAATGCATCTTTAGGTCCCAGTTTGTCTGCGACCTGGAGCATCTTTTCCAGCGCGGTCCCCGCCGCGCTGTCATTTTTTGCGGAAGCCACTCGGGCGATGTATTCGTAGGTCTGAGCGCGCAAACTCAGGTCCGTAATATTTGCAGCATCTGCTATAGCCCCGTCCGTATGGCCACTGTCAACTTTGGCGGCGGCTTTCTGGGCTGACGGCATCTCAGCCATCGATATCATTATGGTCGCATAGCCACCGGTCGGGTGGAACCTGGCGTCACCTGTGGTTGCAGGGAGTGGCACATCATCACCGGTCCCAACCGATGCCAAGGCGGGGTATTTCTCCAGGTAGTCACGCATCGCCGATGTATCGAACTCTCGCAGAACAGGCATGATTTGTGATAAGCGGTATTCATAAAGAGAACCGAATGTGATAGTTCCTTTTCCTGACTGTAGGGAATAGCTGCCCTTCTCATCTGCATCGGCGACCTGCTTCAGGATCTCATCAATGGCCTCGCGAACAACTGTTTTTGGCAGACGGTTCCAATAGTGCGTCAGCATCACAGCGAATTCATCCTTGAACTGTGAATGAGGCGCATGATCGCGATAGCTGGCCAGCGCAGTGACAAATAGTTGCGTTAACTCGCTCGACTGATCGGGGTTTAGAGTGTCCATTAATCTCAGCGCATATCGATAAGGCATCTCGTCCTGTGCCACGATCCAGTTCAGGGTTTCCAGCGCCCGGTCGAATTGCTTCTCTTTTTCCTGAGAGGCGAGCACGGATACCAGGACAGAGCCGCGGGCTGCGGGATCAACTTGTTGCAGCACCTGTTCAGATCGCTTGGGATCCAGCAGCACAATAGACCGGGCAATATCAGCTTGCAGCCGCAGCCTGGAGGGCAAAGTCGCGTGGCCAGTGATCTTCGCCATCACCTCCATTTCAGTCTTGGCGGTAGCGTGGTCCTCAGGGGCTGCGCGGGAAGCGACGAATGCCCTCTCGAACACGTCAAGAGCTTTCGGCCTATCGAAACTTTGATAACCAAGGCCGATCTGCCAGAGCACCCACGCTCGCATCTCACCATCGAGCGCGGCAGCCTCCGTCTCCGCTGTCTTTAGCAGCTCAAGAGCATCCTTCCCTTCCTTGTTAGTGTGGTTGGCTCCGGAAGGTAATGCTGCTGAATTCTGTGCCCGCTCGCGACCTTCATAGTCCCCACGGATCTGCGGGAGAGCGGGAATTGAGACCACCATCAATCCTAAAGCGAGATGCCAACGGCGCATTTGAGTGGCCTCGTGATCTCCGAAAAATCTCCGAATACTTATGAACTTCACAATTTTATACCAGCTCTATTTAGAACCATTGCGGTGAAACTCCTT
>DATDGH010001099.1:0-2195 GCA_036522215.1 Candidatus Angelobacter sp.
CGGGTTAACGTGTTATACCCACTGGGGGTGGTTTGCAGAGGCGTATGGAACCAAGCGCTGATGGTGTAGCTGATATTGTTAAGCGGAATTGACTGAATCCCAATGTTGTCGCCGCTGCCGATAAAGTTGGCCGCCTGCCCGATCTGACCGGAGATCACAATTGGAGCTCCGTTGATTGTGCCGTTGTTGGCGTTAGCGCTGGAATCTCGCGCGGACAGACTACCCTGGCCAGAGAAATGCCATACCCCGCCGTAGTGGCTATCCCACACCGCGGTCTTGTTCTCCTGGCTGGTGGAAATTCCGATATTCCCGTACTGCATGTAGATCACAGCATCCGTGGCGTGGGAAAGCACAGGGACACGGACCCAGAAATTGACAGCCCCCGTGGCCGGATTGTAGCTGTCGATCTCATGATCCAGCTTGTTGTTTCCGGCGGCATCGCTGGTAAAGATGATGTCGTAGCCATTCGGGTTCTGTACCCTGCCGCCATTGGCAACGGTGGCCAGATAGCTGTAAGTTCCGGAGATCAATACCGGGAAGTTGGCTTGATCGCTATTGGCGATCCTGGTGTGATCAATGGTGATCGCCCGATTGAAACTGAACGGAGTCATCAGGTTTACAGTGGCTGAGCCGCTCTTGGTGCTATCCGTCGTATTCGTGGCGGTCACAGTCACTGCTGCAGGCGCGGCTATAGCAGCAGGGGCTGTATAGAGTCCGGTGCTGGTGATGCTGCCCGCGCCGGCCGGTGTGATGGACCAACTCACTGACGACCCACTGACTGTAGCTGCGCTGAACTGTTGCGTTTGTCCCTGATTGAGAGAGACCGTGCCGGGAAGCACAACCACGTCTGTGCTTTCCGATCCCAGAGAGTAGAAGGTAGCCGGCGAAGTCTGATTTTTGTATTCGGTCGTGATCCAATCGGCAGAGCGGATCGCGCTCGAGATGCGAACTTCATCCACTTGCCCATTCCACTCACGACTGGTGTTGAAACCTGCGCCAATGACTACATCGTCAAAATTGACGGGCCAAAAAGTGTTGGTGATGGTTTGGGCCAAGCGCCCATCGTAATAACCGGTTTCGCTACTGGTGGATGAGTCCCAACTCACAACCACGTGATGCCATAGGTTGGGAGTAAAGGCGGTTGTAAACGCAGGACCATTGACAGCGCAGGAGGAGTTCCCGGTTGCGGGGCCAAAATCTCCGGCGGAATTCAATTCGAAGCGAATGGCGTCGTTGCCGCAGCCGGAACCGTTGAAACTGGTAGTAAAGGAATTGGGATAGCTGGCCAGCACCGGGGCCTTCACCCACATCGAGATGGTTCCCTGGACCGGCATGGGACCCATGTTGCCAATCTGAATGTATTGCCCGGAACCCGAGAAGTTTGCCGCGCCATCGATTTCTCCCACAGTAGCAGTCGCGCCGATAATGCTGCCATTATGCAGGTTGGCAGTTGAATCAGCCGCTGAGAGCGTGGTTCCACCGTTCAGGTGCCACACGCCTTCGAAGTTGCCATCCCAGACGCCTGCCCTGTTTTCCTGGGTACTGGTGACTGAGGCGCTTCCGTATTGCAGGAAGATGATGGTATCGGCGGTACTGGAAAGGTCCGGAATTCGGACCCAGAAGTTGATTTTGCCCGTGGTTGGATCGTAGCTCTCAATCTCGTGGTCTAATTTGTTTGCTCCGGCAGCATCACTGCTGAAGAGGATGTCGTAGCCATTCGGATTCTGTACCTTGCCGCCATTGGTAGCTGTTGCCAGAAAACCGTACGTGCCGGAGACCAGCACCGGGAAGTTTGCCTGGTCCGTGTTGGAAACCTTTGTGTGATCAATGGTCAGCGCACGGCGATAGGTGAAGGTAGAAGGCACATAAAGCGTAATCACGGCCGAAGCCGTTTTGGTGGAGTCAGCGACACTGGTGGCGGTGACGGTAACGGTGGGCTGCGCGGGCAGGGACGCAGGGGCCGTATACAGGCCGGCACTGGTGATGCTGCCGACACCGGCAGGATTAATCGTCCAAGTTACCGCACTGTTGGATGTATTGAATACAGTGGCGGCAAATTGTTGCGTCTGACCGACCGGTACCGCTGCACCGTCCGGACTCGCACTGACTGTTATGGTTCCCGTAGTGAACGAACTCTGGAAGAAATTCGTTGCGTTGCCTGCTGTATCCAGAACCGCGCTGGAGTTAACGGTCAC
>DATDGH010001100.1:0-4142 GCA_036522215.1 Candidatus Angelobacter sp.
ACAGCTTTATTTCTGCTCCTATGGCGCAAGGTCCCGGAGGCGACAATCACGAAATGTGGATTGATCCCACCAACGGCGACCGCATGGCTGTGGTCAATGATGGCGGTGTCTCCATCTCCGTGAATCGCGGCAAGACCTGGAACCGCATTCAGTTGCCCATCGCGCAGATCTACCACGCCACGGTAGACGATCAGATTCCCTACAACGTCTACGGCAACCGCCAGGACGGCCCCTCCTGGCGCGGCCCCAGCAACAGTCTGCAATTTGGCGGTCCCGGTGGCGGAGGCTTCGCTGGAGGACAGATTTCGCGCAGCCTGTGGCACTCGATTGGCGGCGGCGAGAGCGGCTTTGCCACTCCTGATCCTGTGGACAACAACATCATCTGGTCCACCGGCACCGGCTCCGGCAGCGTGGGCGGTTACGTCGCCCGCTTTGACGAGCGCAATCGCCAGTACCGTGACGTCGAGGTCTGGCCCGAAACCGTCTCTGGCGCAACCGCCGGCGAAGTCAAGTACCGTTTTAACTGGGAGTTCCCTATCACCATCTCGCCGCACGACCATAATAAGGTGTATGTAGGCAGCCAGTTTGTGCACGTCACCACTGATGGCGGTAATAGCTGGCAGATCATCAGCCCTGACCTGACGCGCAACGATAAGAGTCGAATGGGCAGCTCCGGTGGCCTCACGCCGGACAACATCGGCGTGGAATACGCGGGCGTGGTGTTTGCTATCGCCGAATCGCCCAAAGAAGCCGGAGTAATCTGGGCGGGAACCAATGATGGTCTGCTGCAACTCACCCGCGACGCCGGCAAGACCTGGACTAACCTCACCAAAAATATTCCTAACTTGCCCGAGTGGGGAACCTTCTCGAACATCGAGGCTTCTCGCTACGATGCCGCGACAGCTTACGTCACCGTGGACTTCCACCAGATGGACAACCGTGATCCGTTCGTCTACAAGACCAACGATTACGGCAGAACCTGGACGCTAATCACCAACGGCATCCCGCATTCCATGTTGAGCTATGCGCATTGCATCCGCGAAGACCCGGTGCGCAAAGGCCTGTTGTATCTCGGCACCGAGAATGCGCTCTACGTCTCCTTCGACGATGGCAAAAACTGGCAGCCGCTGCAAAGTGGCCTGCCGCACGCGCCCGCATACTGGATGACAGTGCAGGAGCGCTTCCACGATTTGGTGGTCTCCACTTACGGCCGCGGCTTCTGGATTCTCGATGACATCACGCCGCTGGAGCAGCTCACGTCGCAAGTTAGCGCAGCCAACGCGTACCTGTTCGCGCCGCGCGATGCCTGGCGCTTCCGCAATACCATCCAGCCGTTTTCGGTCACATACGATCCTGCTGCCGGTCACAACGTGCCCTACGGCGCCGACATCAACTTCTTTCTGAAAGCGAAGCCGGGTCCTAAAGATAAGCTACGACTCACCATCAGCGATGCCGCCGGCAAACTCGTGCGCTCCATTGATTGCAACCCGCAGCCGGGCCAAGCCCGCGCTGCCACGGGTACAGCAGGCCCACCACCGGCGGAGCCTGCCGAAGAGGATTTCTTCGGGCCTCGGCCCATTGTCTGCCATGCAGAAGCCGGCATCAACCGCGTTTGGTGGGACCTCCGCAGTGAGCCGACCACGCAAGTTCGTTTGCGCACAGCGCATCTCTATGTCCCGGACGTTGTTCCCGGGCCGCAGGGATGGCGCGCCGCGACGGGCACCGGACGCATTTCCCTGCTCGCTGTTCCCG
The DNA here is from genome assembly GCA_036522215.1 of Candidatus Angelobacter sp. Lineage (GTDB taxonomy): Bacteria > Acidobacteriota > Terriglobia > Terriglobales > Acidobacteriaceae > Angelobacter. The sequence goes on from DATDGH010001100.1 coordinate 1,753, forward strand.
GCGTCTATACGGTCAAGCTCACCGTCAACGGCCAGGAGTCCACCCAGAAGCTGAACGTGCTGAAAGACCCGCACTCTACCGGCTCAGAATCCGATATCGCTGAGCAGATGAAGTTGCTCACTGCCCTGCGCGATGATCTGGAAGCCGTCGCCGAAACCGTGAACAAGATCGAGACGCTGCGTTCGCAACTCGTCAGCCTCGATCGCGGCCTCGGCAATGAGGAATCGGTGCGCCCGGTGCACTCCGCCGCTTCTGATCTCGGGGGCAAGCTTGTCGGCGTGGAGGGCCAATTCCTGCAACTGAACGCCACAGGGCGCGGTCAGGACGACGTGCGCTACTCTCCCATGCTGATGCAGAAACTGAACTACCTGGCCAGTGAGGTTGGGCAATCAGACTTCCCACCCACCCAGCAGGCACAGGCCGTTGCCCAGGAGTTACACCAGCAGGCCCTGCAATATCAGCAGCAGTTCGCGCAGGTAATGGATGACGTAAACAAATTCAACGCCATGCTGCGCGAGCACGATATCCCCAACATCTTTCTGCCGAAGCCAGCAAGGGCCGCGACAGCGAGCGCGGGGGGAAATGAGTAAGTTCCAAATTGGCAGAACGTGAATATTACCTGTTTTCCATTTGCAGCCGTATTCGCTTCCAAACGTAGAGACAAGTGCGATCCACTCCTAATTCGCGGGCCAACTGGCTGATATTGCCACCCAGCTTCATGCGCCGGACCGCTCGCTCCCTGAACTCCAATGAGTATCGTTTCTGCTTTGCCATCGACGCTCTCCATTCGCTGAAAAGTGTCGAACTCTACACTGTCTCATTTTGGGGGCGCAGTCCAGCTTTAGCAGCTCCAAAATCGCCTACACTGCTGTGGGTGGCATACCAGAAATTGAATGTAAGTTATTGAAGAGAAATGGCCGGGGCGAGATGGATTCCGGCACGCCGGAATTTCGCCTGCAGTCTCAGTCGCCCGCAGAGCGGCTCACTTTGCACCTCCGACCCTGAGGCACGACGCCACGTTTGCACACAAATGCGCAAGGTCAAGAATCGCTGATTTTTGCTGAAAGGATTGGTCGGGGAGAGAGGATCCCGGTAGGCCGGGATTTCGGCTGGTAGCTCAGACGCCGCCAAGGCGCTCAATTTGCACCTCCATGCCCCCTTGGTCCCGAGCCACGTTCAAAACCTTGATGAAATCTGTTGAGGTTCACTGTTCTTAAGTGATTGATATTGAACCTGTTGCGAACCGGTCGTTGAAGGTAATTGAATTCTCTGGTTCTTGGAGGCTTTGACAGCTACAGAATCGCCTACAGTGTCACATGAACCTATCACTGTGATTCATGTGAAATCGAAAAAGTCCGCGAGAAACAAACCGTTCACGCCTCGCGAGCGTGCATCGATGCACACCACCTCGACGCCATCAATGCGCAGAAGTTCAGTCCGAACGTCTCGCCCTGCAAGAAATTCTCCTATCTCAGCTTCATGGCGATTAGGAGAGAGAAACACGACTCGTACGCGCTCAGGCTCGAAGGCCTTCACAAAAAGCTGGACAGAATCCACGACGTCGGGCATCCGCCTGAATGCTTCCGGCTGGAATGGGCAAGCAAAGCACCAACGGCCAGAGACCGTTTTACGACGGGTCTTTCTTAGGAATTGTTTTGGAGTTTCTCCAAGCTCATGCGGGGATGTGAGGCGCAAGTAGAGGCGCCGCTCATTCGAAAGATAGTAAGTTTCTGGCAGCTTGTGACTCTCAGCGCTCGATGGTATGCGCCCATTTGCCCCAAATCGGCGGTCACGAAACATCGATCGTAGCTGAGTGCTCTTGCCTGAGTCACGTGGCGCGACAACGAAAAGAGCACGTTCAAGAGTTAGAGGCATGGAAATTTTATTATCTCTCTAAAGTGGATTCATGAACTATCACATACGCATCATTGAGCATAGTTATCTTGGAATGAACAGCCCCAATATTTTGACGATATCGGCTTTTTCAAGCAGCTTGTCAGTGAGCTGATAAATATGCATTGTGGGTGCCCAATGGCAAGCGAGGTCCGATCATTGAGAAGAGGGCTGTGAGCCGAGGAGTTGTCGAAATTCGCAATCAAGCGAGGACATGATCTGCCAGAGGCCGGGTCGCCCTTCTGATTCCCAGCTTTGCAATGTCGCGCGGCGGGTGCTCAAGATTTCTTCTGCACTTTGTGCTCTACTATCTGCAACCCCGACAATACATATCGGTTTATCCAGCTTGGATATCACCTCTTCCACTTCGCTTGCAAGATGCTTACTAAGGTAAAGCTTGTTTGCCTCGAAACGCGACCGGACATTTGTCGATTCTTGAATCAACTTGCAAATCTGCTCCTCGACCCGTTTGGTCCAGGCCTCCACGCCATCTGTTT
>DATDGH010001101.1:0-8073 GCA_036522215.1 Candidatus Angelobacter sp.
AGCGGACGCACATCAGAACCGTCCTGACACCGGCGCTGCAACTCTTCTAAAGGCGCACTGAGAAGGACAGTGATGACGCCGGCCCGCTCCAGGGCCTCGCGGTTTTCCGGCTGAACGAATGCGCCGCCTCCCAGAGCGACGATGGAACTCGAATCCATCCGGCTCTGTTCCAGCAGGGCCATCAAAACATCAGTCTCAATTCTGCGGAAGCCGGACTCACCCACATCGTTGAAGATTGCGGCGATGCTGCGTTGCTCGCGGCTCTCAATGAGATCATCCAAGTCGTGGAACTTCCATCCCAGGCGCCGGGCCAGCACTTTGCCTACGCTGGTCTTGCCCGCACCCATGAACCCGATGAGGAAGACACGCCGCCTTTGCTTTGGGCCAGTCACCAAAGAGCTCTCGCCGCGCCAGCCTCGCCGGGACTATTGTTTCTTTACGCGGATTCTACCACTGAATGACTCTAGCTCAACTGAGGATGAACCGGAATTGGAGGTACCTGCAAAGGAACGGCCTTGATCCGGGACAAACGTCATGTGGGATTTGGCCTGAAGAGGGAAGTCGTTCTCGACCGAGCCTTTCAGGCTCCTGGCAGTGAGATCGACCGACGCAGTTGCGGGGAGAGTGACATCTATGGCTCCGCTGTATGTAGCCAGAAAATAAGAGCCACCACCGGAAAAATCGCCGTGATAAGCGATGTTTCCGCTGGTAGTGCTCACTCTCACCCTGGAGCCCGAGACATGAGTGAGCTGGACCGAGCCGTTACTGGATGTCACCTGGACCTGTCCGGTCACGTCCGACAAGACCACTGGCGCAGCCACGCCGCGAACTTCCAGGCGTGCATGCGCGGCATTCTTTACGGTTACCACGCCGGTGTCTGAGGAGAGAGAAAGATCACCGCTGATATCTTCGACTGTAATGGGCGCAGTGGCCGTGGTTATAGTGACCGAGACGCCTGGAGGTATGGCGATATCGTAATCCACGCTGGATTCGCTGGGACTCGGCTTTTGCTGCGGCAGGGGATGAGTGCGGATGTCAACTCTCTTGCCATCCGAGATGCTGTTGGCATCCACTTCTATTTTGTCAGAATGGGTGGTGGCGTTTACCACTACCTGGCGCTGGTTGCCTGGATGCAACGTGACTGAACCGCAGTTGTTGACGACGCTGACCGAGCCGCCGGGAGCAATGGGCAGCCTGGTTTGGCGAGAGGATTCCGCAGCGTCCGCAAGCACCGATCCCAGCAAAAGGACACCGCCGAAGATGGCTGCATCAAGTTTTGTCATGGCCTTGCGGCTCCGTTACTACTCCAGCGAGCGCGTGGTAGCCATCTGGTAGAGCATGGCTTTCTGCTCGTAGGCATCTTGCAAATGCACCTGAGCTGCAGAATCCTCAGGATCGTCGTTGACGGCTTTTTGCGCTTCGGAGATGTATGAGTTGACCTCCTCCAAACCTGCACGAAAGGCCTTGGCGGCATCGGCGTCCTGCTGCGAAACCTGGCTGATCAACATCTGATCGTCCGTGTTGGCCATGGCCACGCTGCTGTCCGAAGCAGGGGTATTAAGGCTTTCCTGAGCTGGAGAGGTTGTCGGACGATAATTTACCAAAAGTACGGCCAGGGCGAGAACTGCGATTGCGGCTAGGGCGGCTCCTAAGGGTGTCCAACTTTTTTTTTGCGGCGATGAGTTTTTCAATATATGTCCCTGGCGGGACATTCGACCCTCCGAAACCAGACCCTCGCGCGCGAGCGACTTCTGGATATTGTTCCAGACGCGAGGATTTGGATCGTGCATGGGCAGCAGCAACCTGGCCTGTTCCGCAATATAGCGGAGATCGCGCACCAATTCGCTGCATTCGTTACAGGACTTGAGGTGCCTTTCCTGGTCGGGATTGCCGCCGCTCTCAATGATGTGAGGCAGCACTTCCTGGAACTGCTTGCAATTCATTCTATTTGTCCTCTCTCCGATTGTCCTCTCTCCGACTTGTTGCCCAGCCGCTCACCGGCGGGTGGCCTTTTCGGCTCTGCTGAGCTTGAGCAGGTCGCGCAGCTTCATGCGCGCCTTATGCAATTGTGACTTGCTATTACCAATAGAGCAGCCCATCATTTCCGCAATTTCGTTATGTTCGTAGCCTTCAATATCGTGGAGCACAAAAATGATGCGGTATCCGGGCGGCAAACTTTCAATGGCGCGCTCCAGATTCACACGATCGATGGAGCCGGCCAGAACATTGTCCCGCGCACCGATATCTTTCTTGGGCCCGTCCTCGTGTTGCGGTTCAAGCGCCTCATCGAGGGAAACTTCCGGCAAGCCTTTCTTGCGCAGATGCATGAGCACTACGTTGACCGCCAGGCGATGCAGCCAGGTGGAAAACGCCGACTCGCCGCGGAAGGTGGCAATCTTGCGATAGAGCTGCAGGAAAGCTTCCTGTGTAAGGTCTTCCGCTTCCGCCGTGTTGCCGGTCATACGCAGGCAAAGCGAATACACCCGCCGCTTGTGGAGCCCGTAGAGGCCTTCAAAGGCTACAGCATCACCGCCCTTGGCCTGATCAATCGCTTCTGCTTCTGACAGCCCGGATGCGATGGTTTTCTTTGCTTGTGTCAATTTGCCCTTTAAAGGCCGCGTATCGTTTGAGATGCGGCTGAGTTGCTGGTTCGTTGCACTGGATGCTATGGTGGGCCTCCCTGAAGACCTAATGGAAGCTTTTTTCATGAACTTTGGTTGCCTGTAAGGTCAAAAAAGAGTGTAAGTTTTACCCGGACTTGGCTGAAGACGGGGTTTGGGGGGCTTGTTTGGCCCTTCTTCCCGGCTCCAGCCAAAAGAGAACCAGCCCAATCCCGATAAACCCCACTGTGCATGCCACGACATAGACATCGAAGAGCACCTTGTCCCTCATGGTCTTTTCGGTCTCCGGAGGAACCGCAGCCAGGAGCATAGATCCCAAAGTTACGATGAAGCCCAATATTCCAGCGATCCAGACTCCGGCACGTCCACCGGGGATCAGAACGGCTTGGGTATTGGTGTTTCTATCCGGACGCCCAAACAGCGCGATTACGGCCGCATACATGTAGAGGAACGGGATGAAATAGAGGATGATGGCCATATCTACCAGAAATCGATAGCCGCTCTGTAAGGCAGCGAAGTACTGCGTCAGGATGAGGATGAGCGCAGAGATGCCGGCCTGGATGAGAATGGAGATCCATGGCGTCCTCCAGCGGGGGTGGATCTTGCCAAAGAATGCAGGCAGATAGCGGTCAATTCCAGCGACAAAGGGAACGCGTGCGACTCCGGCGACTGTGGCGCCCACCCCGCCGGCGTTCCCGACTGTGACCAGCAGCGCGGCCAGAACTCCGAGCCAGGCGATGCCCAGTGCGCCTGAGCCTCCGCTCACGGCCTGGAAAACGCCGTTACGCTCATCCACAGCGGAGTAAGGACGCTGTACCAGCACAGCCATTGTTCCGATAACGTAGATCACTGCTATCAGCACCGCAGCAGCATAAATGGCCCTGGGGAAGGTCTTGCGCGGCTCACGTACTTCTTCACTCATGGCGCACACCAGTTCCATTCCGGTAAAAGCAAAGGCAATTGTTGACCACAAGCTCACGGTGCCCCGGTCCCAATGCGCCAGCATAGATTTCCAGGTGAACAGAGTGGCGCTCCTATGATGGAGCGCCAGGTAGCCACCCATTCCGATCAGGATGAGGAGCGGAACATAGGTTCCAACTCCCCCTGCGTTTTGCAGCCATTTTCCAATATTGAGACCGACGATGTTCAGGATCACTGCTATGGCCAGCAGGCCCAGTGATGTGCCCAGAGTGTAGGCCTTGCTGTCTGCCAACCATGCGTACTTGGGCCCTCCGATGAATACGGACATGGCCACACTGGCGCTTAAGAGTCCAGGGAAATAAAAGAAGGTATAGATCCAGTAGGTCCAGCCGGCTACAAAACCGTGAAAATCCCCAAATGCCTCTTTGCTCCAAACGTAGAGGCCGCCTTCAGAGGGATAACGGGTGGAGAGCTCGATGATGATGAGGGCAGTGGGCAGGAAGAAGAAAAAGGCTGCGAGTATCCACAGGCTGATAGAAGAGGGGCCATTGTGGGCTGCGGTGGCGATCCAGCGCGGCCCGAGCACGGCGGCGATGTTGAAGAGCAATACGTCCCAAAAGCCCATTTCACGGCGGAGCTGGGACTTGGGACTCGCGGTTTCAGGCTGCAAATTGTTGCCCCTCGCTCAGGGGGACATTCTATACGCAGATGGATGCAGAACCGGTCTCCAGGTGCAATGACCGTACCCGCCGTGACACTTGGCTGGAATGTTTTACCGGCGTCGCTTCAACAACACGCCCAACCCGCCACTGACCAAACCTAGCAATCCAAGCAAAGGCAGGATGGTTGACGAAGCGGGAAGCTGACTGCGCTGGCTTTGGGTCTGGCCCTGCTCGGAAGCAGTTCCGCTTGCGCTGCCCTGCGCCTGGGCCACCGCGCCAGCGTTCGGTGGCTGAGGCGGAGTGGCGGAAGCCATGAGCGTCGGGTTTTGCCCGGCCGCCGGCAGCTTGCCCTCTGCCACCCAGATTCTGGTCAACAGTCCGGCGTTTTCCCGCGGAACATCAGCGTTGGTGTAGGTTCTTGCGGTTTGCGTAGCTCGCTCCCGCTGGTAGCGCGCAGCGATCTCAGCCAGGCTGGGACCGTTCATGTTGGCGGGTGTGCCAACGTTATTGACGGAATACGATGGCAGCAGATCATTGCGGGCTTCTTCGGAAGTCCCTTCTGCGCTGGGCGCTATGCTTTCCGCCGGACTCGCATAGGGCATATAGAAGTACGTCGCTGGAGCTGCGACAATCGGCACGCCGCTGCTGTAAGGACCGCTGGTGTTACTAATGCCGGCGCGTCCTGCGTCGCTGATGCCCACTGCAGTGGGCGGGGAAGGAAAACTCGCGGTGGGCGTAGTCAGCAAAACGCCCCCAAGCGGTCCTGGGCCGGTCCATACCGTGCCTCCGTAGCCCGCCGGCGGCGGCGTCACGGCCGGCACGCTGGGGTTGTATTGACTTGCAGGCGCACTTACCTGAGACAAAGCGGCGAGCGAAAATGAGAGCAGCAAAATCCACAAAACCTTGCGAAGCATAAACCACCACCTGGGTTGCAAACCCTACCAGTAGGATGAACAGAATGCAAGCGTGGATGCAGACTTAAGCGCAGAAATCTTGATAGGAGCAATTTTTGCCAGCCTCTGCGCGAAGGTTTTGCACTTCGTCCGCAAGGCTTTGCAATCCGGGACGATCTTTGGTGGTTCGCGGCCAGTTGACTTTCGCTTTTTATTCGCCTAGACTAACGGACGAATTGAGAGACCCAAATGAATTTCCAAGTGCAATTGGGAGCCAGAATCCGTGAACGGCGGTCACGGTTGGGATGGTCGCAGGAGATGTTCGCCGATATGTGTGGGCTGAACCGCAGTCACATGGGCGAAATTGAGCGCGGACGGGCAAACATTACTCTGGCGACATTGGTCATCATCGCGCAGAAGCTGGCAACCAGCCCGGCGGATTTGCTAACGGATTTAACCTGAAGCGGACCCGCTGGTTTTGAGTCGATATTGCCTGCAAAGTAGACGATGTCTCGCCAATGGTGTCACCACCACGGTTGCAGCTCCCGCGGCGCCCTGAAATATTGGTGTCGCGTGGTAAGCTTTCATCCGCACGAATCCCAATCTCACAGAGGTGATCCCCATGCGACGGGAACGATGGTTGTCCACCCGGATAGCTGCTGGCTTTTTGAGTTTGGTTTCCATCTGCTTTATGCCTTGTCCGGCAAGAGCGGGTTGGCCGCAGCCGGTGCAAGGCCAGGAGACCGGCGGGCAGGACGCAACAAAGGCCCTCAACGGATTTGACGACTTCGTTGCCCAGGCAATGAAGGACTGGAAGGTGCCGGGGGTCGCCGTAGCCATTGTGCAAGGCGACAAAGTGATTCTGCTAAGGGGATACGGGTATCGCGATGTCGAAAAGAAACTGCCCGTCACGCCCAAAACTCTTTTCTCGATCGGTTCCATTACAAAATCATTCACGGTAAGCACGCTGGGCATGGAGATGGACGAGGGCAAGGTGGATTGGGACAAGCCTGTGCGCGAACACCTGCCCGGTTTCCGCATGTTCGAGCCCACAGTCACCGAACAACTCACGATTCGCGATATGGTTACGCATCGCAGCGGCCTGCCGCGTCATGACCTGGTTTGGTATACCTCTGATTTCTCGCGAGAGGACCTGATCCGCCGTCTGCAGTACCTGGAGCTCAGCAAGCCGCTGCGCTACACCTTCCAGTACAACAACCTGATGTTCATGACCGCAGGCTATGTCGCGGGACGACTGGATGGCATGAGCTGGGAAGATGTGATCAAGAAACGCATCTTTACACCGCTGGGGATGAACGGCACGACATTTTCTTACAAAGATTCACAGAACAGCCCGGATTTTGCCCTGCCTTACCGCAAGGGAAGCGACCTCAAGGCTGAGGTCAAGCGTATTCCCTTTGACCCCACGTGCCCTGACCGGTGCGCGATTGGACCCGCCGGCGAGATCAACTCGAGCGCCGCCGACATGAGTCACTATCTGCTGTTCCACCTGAACAAGGGCAAGTATGAGGGGAAACAACTTCTCTCTGCGAACAATGCCACCCAGATGCAGACTCCGCAAATGGTGATTCAGGGCGCCCCGGATTACAAGGAGACCAGCGAAGCTAGCTATGGTATGGGCTTCTTCATCAGTGCTTACCGCGGCCACAAGCAGGTGGAGCACGGTGGCAACATAGATGGCTTCAGTGCTGACCTGACTTTTCTGCCCAATGATGGAATCGGAGTCGTAGTGCTGACGAATCTGGACGGCACGCCCTTGCCTGACGTGATTGCTCTGAATGTCTTTGACCGGTTCCTGGGCATGGACCAGGTTCCGTGGAGCAAACGCTTTCTGGATGCTGAACTCAAAGGAAAGCAATCCGAGGAGGAGGCCAAAAGCAAAGGTTATGTCGGGCGGAAGGTGGGAACCCATCCCTCGCAGCCCCTTGGGGAATACGTGGGCGACTACGAAAATCCCGGCTATGGAATCATCTCCATCTCACCCGACGCAGACGGGTTCAAGATGAAGTTCAACCAGCTTGAACGGACACTCAGACACTATCACTACGACAGCTTTCAAGTGCCGGAGAACCCGTTTGATGTCTTCGAGAAGCTCATCATAACTTTCCAGACAGACAACAACGGTGAAATCTCAACTGTGTCACTGCCGGTAGGAGGCGTCAAGCCGGCGGTATTCACGCGCATGCCGGACAGACAGCTCAGCCAGCGCAGCTTCATCGAAGCCTTTGCCGGGAAGTACGAAATTCCCGGGAGTCCGACGCCTGCTACAGTTGAGCTGCGCGGCGATAACACTCTGTTTCTGACCTTTCCCGGATCCCCGGCGCGTAAATTGATGCCGAAGCGTGGCACCACTTTTGGCCTGGAGTCCGCTCCCAACGTCAATCTTGAGTTCAAGCGGGATGCTGGCGGAAAAGTCACGGAACTTGTGGTTCATACCCCCGGCAATGCTCAGATATTCAAGAGGCTGCAGTAACGCAGCTTATACTTGATGTATGAAGAACCAGGCACAAGACGAATCAACAAAAACAAAGGAAGTAGAAATAGTGGAGTTCTCGGATAGTGCTGAACGGCAGGGAACGGCTTGCTTGCCGAAAGTTGTAAAGAGTGACGGCGAATGGAAGCAGCAGCTCTCGCCGGAAGCTTTCTCGGTCACCCGACACGATGGGACGGAGCGAGCGTTTACAGGAGCGTATTGGGACCTGCATGACAAGGGCGTGTTTCGCTGCATCTGCTGCGGCACGGCGCTCTTCAGTTCGGACAGCAAATTCGAATCCGGGACGGGATGGCCCAGCTTCTGGGAGCCCATCGCAAAACAGAACGTCGAAACTACTGAAGATAGCAGCTTTGGAATGAGGCGGATTTCCGTCTCCTGCCGCAGATGCGGCGCGCATCTGGGCCATGTTTTTCCGGATGGACCTAAGCCTACGGGACAGCGCTACTGCATGAATTCGGCTT
>DATDGH010001102.1:0-1840 GCA_036522215.1 Candidatus Angelobacter sp.
CTCGACGCGGCGGTGGAGACCACTCCCGTCTCGATGTTCTTGGCTTCGATCTTCGCACCGGCTACGACAGCTCCGCCCGGATCAGTGACCGTCCCGGTGATGGTCCCATTTCCCGCCTGGCCGGAAGCCACGGCCGCAAGCAGCACGAGAGAAAAAATCAGCCGCAAAAAACTGTTCTGACGCACGTAACCCCTCCCCAAATCGCTTTCCCCCAAAAAAAAGAGGCGCACCGTTAAGCGAGATTCAACGATGCTATCCCTTGAGGCGCTGGGTGTCAACCCCACTCTTGAAACCTTTGAAACCACCTTTTAAAAAAGGAGGAAGTGGCGTAATATATGCTCTTAGCCCTTCTATTTACGGTTCTGAGCGGGAATCTGACAAGTCCTTGGCGGGATGCAGTTTCGTCCGACCAGCCAGATCGGGTAAACTGGCTGGGCTTGCGATACCAGGAGTGGACAAAGGTTCTGGGATGGCCGGGCTATCAGGTCTTCCAGCATGAGGTGGACGAGAGGGAGAAAAGGCTGAAGCTGTGGGTGCGGCGGAAGCGAGGCACCAAGAAGCTGATCTGCTCGGGGTGTGGAAAGCATTGCGGAACCATCCACGACACGACCACACGGGAAGTGCGGGATCTTCCCTGGGGTGAGTACCGCACCACGGTCGTTGTGGAGCTCCATCGGGTGCGTTGCCCGGACTGCGGTTTGCGGATCGAACGCGTGGCCCAGTTGCCGAGCAAGGCGCCGTTTTCCAAGCGTTTCGAGGAAGCGGTGGGCGAAGCGTGCGAATCGGCTTCGGCGCGGCAAGTGGCGCGGCGGTTTGGGTTAGCGCAAACCACGGTGCGAGCCATCGATCTGCGCTATCTGGAGCGTTGGAATGCGCACCGGAAAAGACCGGCGTTGCGGCACATGGGAGTGGATGAGATCTTCCTGGGGAAGAAGGCTAAGTTCATCACGGTCGTCAGCAACTTGGAAAGCGGAGAGCCGCTATGGTTCGGGCCGGATCGCAAGAAGGAAACCCTCGATGAGTTCTTTCAGACGCAACTGAGCAAGCGCCAACGAGGAGGAATCACGGCGGCCTGTGTGGACATGTGGGCCGCATTTTCGGCCAGCATTCAGCAATGGGCCCCCTACTGTGCCATCGTTTACGACAAGTTCCACATCATGCAGCACGCCAATGCGGCCATCGATGAAGTGCGGCGCGCCGAGTTTTTCCGCAAGGGCCGCCGAATGCGTGGCGTGGTCAAGGGGAAGCGCTGGCTGCTGCTGAGCCGGTGGGTGAACCTGACGGGCGAAAAGCGTCAGCAGCTCAATGCGCTGTTCGCCCTGAATCGGCGCGTGATGAAAGCCTACCTCCTCAAGGAAAGTTTGGACCGGCTGTGGACCTACACCTATGAGGGTGCAATGATGCGCTACCTGCAAGGCTGGATTCGGCAATTGCGTTGGCAGCGGCTCCGGCCCTTTGAAAAGCTCGCCGACATGTTAATCGATCACCTTAGCGGAATTCTCAATTACTGTCGAATCAAGGTTCGTTTCGGCGTGGTAGAGGCAATCAATGGGAATATCAAGGCACTGCTCCGCCGAGGCCGGGGGTACAAGAATCTCCGATATCTGCTGCTGAAAGCGCAGCGCATGGCGGTGGCGAAGACCGAATTCGTCGCTTTCCGGAAAGCCGCTTAGAATGAGCACTCGGTCAGATTGTCGCTCAGAGCCGAAATATCCATATTGACGGAGCCAGGTTTGATGTGTCCCGGCCACCAGGCGAGCGCGGGAACTCGGAAGCCCCCTTCGAACGGCGTGCCCTTCATACCACGGAAAGGCGTGTATCCGGCGTCTGGCCAGGCGTC
>DATDGH010001103.1:0-15711 GCA_036522215.1 Candidatus Angelobacter sp.
GCAGACCGTGGCACGGGAAGGGATGCTGGTCCTTGTGCGTCCGGACTTTGTGGCTGCGTCGCCCGACCTGGCCACCTTGAAAAACTTCAATGCGCAACTGGGTCAGGGCGGCGAAGGATTCTCAACCACCGGTTTTGGCAAACGCCTGCTGCAGGCCTATAACGGTGGTGCGGGACTGCTGTTCGGGGCGGACCTTCAGGAAATGGAGAAGGGCCATGGCGCTAACCATGCCTTCCAGCAGACCGGCTTCGCTGATTTGAAATATCTGATCGCCGAACGCAAGGATGTCGCGGGGCAAACGGTCAACCGCGCCGAACTCACTTTTAATGGACGGCGTCACGGCTTGGCTTCATGGCTGGCCGCGCCTGCGCCCATGGGCGGTCTGGATTTCGTTTCCCCGAACGCCGGAGCAGTGGCCGCTGGAGTCTTTAAGAACGCGGGAGCACAGTTTGACGATCTGGTGAGCATCGCCGGCGCGGCAGACGACAACTTCGGCATCGATCTCGCCGACGCTGAAGTCAAAACCAAAATCAGGTTCAAGGAAGACCTGGCCAACACCCTGGGCGGTGAACTGGTCATGGCGCTCGATGGCCCGATTCTCCCCGTGCCTTCATGGAAGATCATCGTCGAAGTGTACGATCCGGTCCGGCTGCAACAGACATTTGAGCAACTGATCGCAGACGTCAATGCCAAACTGGGGCCAACCGGCTCGCTCTCGCTGGATAAAGATAAACCGGAGCAGGATGGCTTGACCTATTACACGCTACACTTTACTGATGGGCAGAAACCCGCGGAAGTAGACTATACCTTTACCGATGGCTATCTCGTGTTAGGTCCAAGCCGGGCTATGGTGATGGAGGCGGTTCGAATTCATCAGAGTGGAAATTCGCTGGCAAATTCCGGAACATTCCATTCTCTGCTGCCGGCGGATCACTATGCCAACGTTTCCGCCTTGCTTTACCAGAATCTGGCGCCGGTTCTCGGGCCGATTACGCAACAGTTGACGCCCAGCCAGTTGCAGTCCTGGCAGGCTCTGGCGGCGGAAACCAAGCCCAGCATGGTGTGCGCCTACGGAGAAGAAGATGCTATCCGCGTGGCCAGCAACAGCCGCTTCTTTGGTCTGGACCTGAATACCTTAGCCCTCTCTGGATTGCTGAAATTAAGCCATCCGCAAAAAGAGCAACCGCGTGTGCCGAAAACCATGCGAAACTGATCTTGTCCACACCGAAAAGGGAAGGGAATTTGAAAGCAGCTCCGATCATTGAACTCGAGGACCTGGATGTCAGGCTTGGGGATCGGACCATCCTGAATCATCTGAAGGGAACTCTTTCCGGACGATGCATCGGCCTGCTCGGCCCCAACGGTTCGGGAAAATCCACCCTGATCAACACTCTGCTCGGTTTCTATCCGCCCGCCGCAGGCACAGCGCGGCTGTTTGGCGAAGACATTCGCGGGAATATCAAGCGGCTGCTCTCCTCCATCGGCTACATGCCGGAAACGGATGCATTCGTCGCCGAGATGAGCGGAGTGCATTTTGTCCGTTACATGGCGGAAATCTCCGGGCTTCCTCCTGCTGAAGCCATGGAGCGCGCCCACGAAGCTTTTTTCTATGTGGGATTAGGCGAGGCGCGCTATCGCAAGCTGGGCACATATTCCCTGGGCATGAAACAACTCGCCAAACTGGCGCAGGCTCTGGCCCATGGTCCGCGTTTGCTCTTGCTGGATGAGCCCACCAATGGACTGGATCCGGAGGCGCGTCAGCGTATGCTGCAGTTGGTGCGCGAAATCCGCGACACCGGTGAGGTGAGCATTCTCTTCTCCTCGCATCTCCTCCACGACATTGAAGAATGCTGCGACGAGGTACTGATCCTGAAAGACGGCAGGATTGCTGCGCTTTGCAATCTGGAGGAAGAGCGTAAGGCCAACCTTAAATTCCTGGAACTCGAGGTCAATCGCGAAGATGGCTTTCTGGATGCCATCCACAGCCTGGGTTGTGAGTCTGCCAGCCTTGGTTCGGGAAGATTGAAAGTGATTTTGCCGGAAAACCTTGAAGTGCGTGAACTCTACCGGCTCGCCGCCGAGCGCAGTATCCAGATCAGGCGCCTGAACTTCCGCCGCGACTCTCTGGAAGATATTTTCTTCAAGGCCATGGAAGGAACGCCGGCCTGATGACAGCGTCTTTCAAAAACGGCGATTGGAAGGGGCACAGCTTTACAGGATTAGGAAGCGTAAATGGCAGTCTATAAACGCAAATTCAAGGTCTATCAGGGCGGCCTCACTCCCGCGTGGTCCAGATTTGCCGTGCTTACACGCTACTCTCTCAGCTCGCTGTTCACCTCCCGGCTTTTCACCGGCTTCTTCGTGGTCTGTTTTATTCCTTTCCTCCTGGCCATGGGCTACATCTATCTGGCGCATAGCCAGATAGCGCAGTCGATTCTTGGACTTCAGGGCAACGGCTCCTGGGTCGTGAACAATATTGTGTTTGTCTTCATTTTGCGCGCACAAGCAGGGATGGGGTTCATTTTGGTTGCCTGGGCCGCGCCGGGAATGATCACGCGGGATTTCATCAACCAGGCGCTGCAACTCTACTTCAGCCGCCCGCTTTCACGCGCGGAATACATTCTTGGCAAATTTGCCGTGCTGGCATTCCTGCTCTCCTGCATTACCTGGATTCCCGGCTGGCTGCTCTTCGGCTTGCAGGCCAGCCTGGCCGGCCATGGTTGGGGCTGGGACAATTTTTACCTGCTCGGAGCAATCTTTGTCTCCAGTTGGTTGTGGATTGCAGTGATCTCGCTTCTGGCTCTGGCCTTGTCCGTGTTTGTTCGCTGGCGCATCGCCGCTACCGGGTTGATCTTTGCCGTGATGTTGGTGCTGCCCGGCTTTGGCAACGCCTTCAACCTCACGCTCCAAACCCATTGGGGAAATCTGCTGGATCTCTCCTATACCATCCGGCTTGTCTGGACTCATCTGTTTCGCGTCCAGCCGCGTTATCTCGAGATAGCAATCCACGAAGATATTCCGTTCTGGTCCGCCTGGATTTCAATCCTTTCCGCGTGTGCGTTGTCGGTTTTCCTGTTGAACCGCCGGCTTAAGGCCCGTGAGGTGGTCCGGGGATGACCAGCGATAACAAAATCACCTTTGACAATGTCTCCAAGTTCTACGGCGAGGTGCTGGGCGTCAATCGTGTGAATGTGTCTTTGCCTTCCGGCATTACCAGCCTGGTCGGGCCCAATGGATCGGGTAAGACCACCCTCATGAATCTCATGACCGGCCTGGTACGCCCAACCCAGGGACAAATCTCCGTTCTGGGAATTTCGCCGGAGAATCCCGAAGAGCTGTTTCGCCACGTAGGCTACTGCACCCAATTTGATTCTTTCCCCCGAGGCGTGACCGGATACGAATTCATCTTCCAATCGCTCATGCTGCGCGCCGTCCCCAAGATTGAGGCCCACAGATTGACGCAGGAAGCCATTGAACGTGTGAATATGGGAGAGGCTGCTCACCGGAAAGTTGCGGCCTATAGCAAAGGCATGCGGCAACGGATCCGCCTGGCCCAATCTCTTGCCCATCATCCCACTGTCCTGGTGCTGGACGAACCTTTGAACGGCCTTGATCCCATGGCCCGCTCGGAATCCATCGCCCTGTTTCAAGCATTGGGCAAGGAAGGCATGCACGTCATCATCTCCAGCCATGTCCTCCATGAGGTAGACAAGATTTCCGACCAGGTTGTGCTCATGAGCTACGGCTACGTAGTGGCTGAAGGCGAGATTCATGGCGTGCGCAGCGAGATGAAGGAGCATCCCATGCAGATTCTGGTGCGTTGCTCCCGTCCCAACCTGCTGGCCTCCCGGCTTTTTTCTCAGGACCACGTCGTAGAAGCCAAATTGAGCGACGATCACAAAGGCCTGCTGGTTCGCACCCGGGATGCCGACAGCTTCTACCTGCTCCTCAACCGGATTGTTCTGGAAGAAGAGCTGAGCCTGGAGGCCGTAGCCCCGGCTGATGATGATGTGAATTCGCTGTATCAATACCTGATTGGTGGTGGCGGAGGTACGGTGTGAGCAGGTTTGCAGCTTTGCGGAAATTTCTAAGTGAAGCTCCCTGGCACTTGTGGACAGCACAGGTAGCCGCGATTCTGCGCATTGAATTCGGGCGCAACTTGCGTCATCGCCGGGCGATCTGGCTTTATCTTCTGGCGGCAGTCCCAGTCCTGCTCATCGGCGGCTACACCCTGAAAGCCCGCCTTGTCGGGTTTTATAACATTCAAACCGATACAGAACTTTTCGGCGTCATCTTTCAACTCGCCTACCTCCGCTTTGTCATCTTTTTTGGCTGCATGGGATTGTTTACCTGGCTGTTTCGCGGAGAGATTGTTCAAAAAAGCCTGCACTATTACTTTCTCGCTCCTGTACGCCGGCAAGTCTTGGTTGTAGGCAAGTTTCTCGCCGGGCTGGCAACTGCGGCAGTCATCTTTGGCCTGTCTGTGTTGCTGTCGTTCGCAATCATGTATGGCCGCTTTGGCTCTCAGGGGACTGCCTACGTCCTGCACGGACCCGGTCTGGGCCAGTTAGGCGCCTACCTCGGCGTAACTCTGCTCGCCTGCCTCGGATACGGCGCCATTTTCGTTACCCTGAGCTTATTCATCAAGAATCCCATCATCCCGGGAGCATTGTTGCTGATCTGGGAAACATTCCATTCGGTCCTTCCAGCCTTTTTGCAAAAACTGAGTGTGATGTTCTATCTGCAGCAGTTGTGTCCCGTCTCCGTTCCCCCGGACGGAGCCATGGCCCTGTTCACAGTAATCGTTGAACCAGTGTCCGCCTGGGTAGCCGTGCCTGGCCTGGTGTGCCTCAGCATCGTGATGCTGGCCATTGCCTTCTTGAAGATTCAAAGGATGGAAATCAGCTATCTGGCGGACTGAACCCTCATAGGCCAACCCTCTGGTTCGGGACCAGGGGGTCGGAGGTGTCAAATTGAGCCGTTTTGCGGGCGTGAGCGCAGCGTGAGCCCGCAGGCGAAATCCCGGCGTGCCGTGGATTCAGGCGTAATGGCGGCGTCCGAGTCGCCAGCCGAAGTCCGCCTTGGCGGATCCTCTCTCCCCGACCAATTTTTCAAAAGGAAGCAGCAGAGTGCAACAGAAACCACTGTGCCACCGCCTGTCATTCTGAACGCAGGCGCTTTTTGCGTAAGTGAAGAAACTAAACCTCCTCACCTAAGCAATTTCTGGTCTGCCGTCCTCAACGCTGTTGGCGATTTTGAGGCTGCGAGATCAGAGATCAATAAGCGGACGGTTTCGTGCCCGAGATTCCTTCACATTTTCCGTTTCGTTTTTCCTATTCGCCACAGAAAATACGCGGGAGAGTCTTTGAGTCCGGCGCATTTGATGAGATAGCTACCATAGTCAGCTGATGCTTTGAATACGATCCCGCCAAGCCCCAAGACCGTAAGGATGTTTCCGGTGCCGGTTAAAATGCAATAGAGTGCGAGAGTCCAATGCCGTGATTACGATCGACCCCTCTCTGGGTGCCAAAATTAGGGCAATCCTTAACGGGAGCGTGAGTTTTATTAGTTTCGTCGCGCCGTCATATTCGAAAGTCGGATCGGTACCATCATTCATCCAGGCGCTTATGGTAAGCGGACCGGGTCCTTTCATCATCAGAGGTGTGAGAGGGCCTGAGGAAGCAGCCTTCGCCGACGGAGAGGTCGATTAGCGGATGGCTTCGTCAATCGGTAGTTATTTAATGCATATGCTCGGCTCGCAGCTTTCCATTTCTTTGGTGGGTCTCTGCTAACTTTACCAAGATTTCGATGGAGAACGGCGATAGGCATCGACGACGAAGTCATTGAATTCTTCTCACACCAATGTGTCATGCTCGGCCTCGATCCTTTTACCCTTTCGTCCATTTGGGGGACCGAATTCTTGAACATACCGCCGTTGCTAGCCCTCACAGTATTGAGGACGAACATCCTGCCAACGAAGAGTCCAAGTTCAGGATTTTTTGCGAAACAAGACAGTGGTTCGCAGTTGATTTCCAAAGATCGAACTTCCAACCTAAAACGGTTTATTGCGAGCAACTATCAGGTGCAGTTGCGAGTCGTGTTAAACAGTTGTATACTCCGCGCCAATAACCTCTAGAAGACTCAAGAGTCGCTGTTGAAGGGGTCGCCCTTGAATCGAACCAAAGATGAACTGTTTGTTCTTGCGTTGTACATCCCAGCAAGTCTATCGCGCCAACGGAGTTGTAACTGCCTGCAACGAGAGAGATGACATTCGTGAGAAATCGACTGAATGCGGGAGTGTGGTGAGCACTCACTGTGCTGCGCAATCAGCGGCTCTGCGAGCTTTGTGAACTTCGATGAGTGAAGTCGTAATCAGTCCTGCAGGGGGGTGCTAGTGTACAGAAAAAAAAGAATTGAAGAGGTCAAGCTGTGAGTTTCGCGAAGGTCAAGCACGTTCTAGGCAAATGGGTGAAAGAGTTCCGTCTTCACCTGCTCTGGGACGTGATCAAAGAAATTGTCGGGTTCTTATGGACCTACTCGGGGTTGTCGACAGGCGTAATTGCGGGTGCAGGGGTATCGGCGGTGCGATGGCTTATGAGCCATCGCAATGACGATTTTATCCTGATAACCGGGTTGTTTATATCAGGTGTGGGCCTATTGCTGATCGGCTTAAAGATTGGCATAAGTGTCGGAAGGCGAGGTACTGGTGTTTCTACTCTCGATAGGGCGAGTCCTCCTCTCGAACCCAGCGTAGCAATGGTGTCAGCATCCCCAGCACAAATCGCGTCTCAGGCCCAGCCGCAATTTGCGTTGCAACCGACGAAGCAGGAGCACAACAAAGCTGCCGCCAGGCAAGAGCCTCCTTTCTGGACTGACTTTGACAAGCTGAACCAAGCGTTCCACAAAGCGGACAGAAACTCAGTAACCTACCGTCCAGACATTTTATTGGTCTTCATCAACAACGAAAATTCGACTCCAAGGTGGGACACTCTCCCGGCGGAAGTCCTTTCAATGGCACGCATTGATCTTGATGTCCTAGCAATCGATTATTCCAAATATAGACCAAGCCTAAAAAACACCAAGGCGATTGCTGCGGATCTACGAACAGTACTGTCAACAAGTCTAGCTTCTTACCGACATCTTATTTTTGTCGCGCGGAATGCCGTCACCATAGTCATGCAAATGCTACTTCAAGATCCCAGTGATGTGTTAAAGTCGCCCGAAATCCAATTTCTCAATAATTCTGTGCTCACATGCAGGTGTTGCAGTATCGTGAATGTCGCCACGCACCGCCGCATCAGTAGTAAACGAACTCGCGTTATTGAAGACGCCTTCAACGAGCACATAGCGCATTATGATATTGCCGCTCTTCCGACTCCTCAGGTGCTTGATTTTTGGCCCACTACGGCGCAACCGAGCAAAAACACTGACATCAGCAAAATTGAGCAGGGTGAATCCTCTAGTCTGCCAGGACCCCTGTTAGCCTATCTTGCCGAACGTCTTTCGCCGTTTCGATCTTATTGGGGTCTCGCCATCGCACGCCAAACAATTGTCCGGACCTGCTCAATGGATTCGCAAGTCCACACGCTTTTCGGAAATAAGGAGTTTTCCGCCAATCAACTGACGGTAGCCTCCGGCGAAAGCCAGGCTGCCTTGCTCGATCAACTTACAAAGACCGCCAACACATCAGCCGCTCAGTCGCTTTATGTCATCACTGGCAACGCGGGAGTGGGCAAATCTGTCTTACTGCGAATGGTTGCACGCCGGTTGGCAACTACTTGGCGCCGTGGAACTACACATGCTTCCCTACCCATTTTCTTTCCTCTCAGCCAATTCAAACTTGATGGCGCCAATCTAGATCCTCAATCCCTTTGGAAGCTGCTTGCCAATGAATGGACCGACTGGGTTAAGGATCTGGTATCAGTTCAGAGCGATGAAAATGAGCGACAAACATCTGAGTTGCACACCATGAGCGTTGTGTGGCTCGACAATCAACTGCACCATTCACCGACAACATTGATCCTTGATGGTGTCGATGAGTTTATGCTCAACCACCCGCATCTCTCGCTCACCGACTTTGCGTCGCTGCTTCGGTACCTTCGGACAGAGTTTCGGGAAAACTCGCAACTTTTCATTATCGTGGGCATTCGAAATAGCGCAAAAGACGTAACCCTCATTACAGATTCAGAATCGCAGGTGGTAACCTTGAGGGGAATGTCTTTGGCAGAGGCATCCGCGATCTTTCCTTCCGCAATGAGCCAACTTGGCCACGCCTCTGATTCTGCTGTGCAACAGCTCTTACTCACTCCTCTCATTCTGAGTACTTTAGAGAAGTCCGACCTCCAACTTAAGCCGGAGGCTTACCTAAACCGAGCAGCACTCATGGACGCCGCGATGGGTGCGATCATAGCATCGCTTAAGGGCGCCTGGTCAGGAATACCCTATGCGACAAGTGCATGGATTAACGCGCTTTCACTAATTGCATGGTTTCTGTACCGGGAGCTTCGTGGCGACATTGAGGACCGGCATGTCGAGGACTGTGCTGTGCAGGAGATCAAAGTTTGGACTGATCTTTCGTCAACTGAGTCGAGGATGGATGTAGTCGCCAGTTTTCGGATTTTACTTGACGCACAGGCTCGATCGATACTTCTCCGCCACTCCATTTTTTTTCCGGTTCGTGAGAATTCGTACCGACTCACACATAAAGAATGGGGCGACTACCTTGTTTCGCACTATGTGGTGCTTTGTATTCAATACGGCCACTTTGACCCGCTGTCAGTCAGGGCTCTGAACCATGACATTTACATCATGGCAGGCCAACAGTTGCGGGACGGCGATACCGACCAGAAAACAGTTCGTGCCTTGGTGGAGCGAGCGACTAGCAGTGGACGCTTCCTGATCATTGGCAACTTCTCCCAAATGCTGGGCAACTCATTCGCTCCGTTGACAGGAGACGTCCTTGACCAGGAGATCTTTGGCCGATTAAACCTGTTCCCGGTCGTGGTGAGGTTTGCTTTGTTGAGTGCCTTGAGTTCCCGCGTATTGCTTAATGACAATAGAGACACTTGGGTTCCACACTTTAGATCGGCTCTGTTGAAAGCTCTCAGCGACTACGCGCGCGACGAACAAGGAAATGCGCTTGTGAGGAGTATGTCCTGGTGCTTCCTACGGGCGCTAACAAACATCAGTACACCTTGGCCGGGATTGTGGGGAAGCGATAGACAGTCTATTGATACGCTTTCGGTAATCACAGATTTGACGGGAGATCGCTCTGATAGCAGCGGGATACACCGATCAGTACAAGCGGCCTTTATGCGCATCCAATATTATGCGCTCGAAATTCCTAGTCGAAGCATTTCAACGATCCATTATCTATATCCCTTAGTCCTCGCATATAATCACGAGATCTCGCTCGATAGGACGGTAGTAGTGGAACTGCCCTCTTTGCTCTCCGATCCGCAACTGGATATTGTTTATCGTGAATACTCGGTTTCTGAGGTTGCAGCAATATGGAACCGCTGTAAAGAGCTTTATCAAGAAGCTACAGCGCGGGTTCCCTCAGTCGAGAGGTTATCGTGACCATGACTCGAATCGTGGTTAATGGTTGGCCGAATTGGCGGAGCAAACCCAGTCGATTCAGGGCTGCGATCGCGGTATTGTTTCATTTACTTACCGCATTTGCACCGTTTGTGTATCGCAGCCTCGAGTTCTTTTTATTCTTATGTACAACATATTTGATTCTACAGTTTGGTCTCGTGCTCGGCTATCACCGTCTGCTCTCACATCGCTGTTTTACCACACATGTATGGCTCAAGCGCTGCTTCACTTTACTTGGAGTTCTAGCAATGCAGACCGGACCCATTAGTTGGATTGCCACGCATCGCATGCATCACCAAATGGCTGAGCGGGAACTCGACCCGCATACTCCGAAGCATGGCTTGACGTGGTCACATTTCGTTTGGACCCTTTTTGAACATCCGCGATTAAAGCAGAGTGACAACCGTGTAAAGATAGCTCACGACTTGCATAGTGACCCTTTTATTCGTTTTTGTGAGGAAAAATTCATCTTTCTAAATGCTGCGGCGACGGCGTCAATCTTTCTGGCTGGAGTTGGCGTGGGGGGGTTATCGAGGGGGTTCTCGTTTTTGGTCTGGATCGTTGCTCTGCGTACAGTGTGTCTTTGGCACATCACATTTCTGACAAACTCTATGGGCCATACTTTTGGATATAGGAATTTCAACACGTCCGATGATAGCCAAAACGTATGGCTGCTAGGTATTTTGGCACTAGGCGACGGATGGCATAACAACCACCATGCTTTCCCAGCTTGTGCAGCACACGGCCGCCGCTGGTTCGAAGTGGATGTTACTTACTGGCTCATTGTGATCCTTGAGCGAGTTGGTCTTGCCTGGAATGTGCGGCACCCAGATCGATATAAAGCACGCCCTTAGCAATTCCACCGGGGTTTCATAGCAAATCCAGATATGAGGTGCAAGAATGGATTTTACCGAGATTCGATTTGAGCGCCAGAATAGGACGGCGATTATCACCTTCAACCGGCCAGAGGCTCGTAATTGCATTGGGCCGATCGGGCGCAGAGAACTGACAAACGCGTGGCGCATATTCAGAGATGATCCTGAACTTTGTGTCGCAATACTCACGGGCGAAGGGGATCAAGCGTTTTGTGCCGGAGCGGATCTGAAGGCAGTTGAAACCCTTGTGCTTGGTGCGACAGAGATTTCTCAGGACAATTCAGATGAAGAGCCAGGCATTTTAGGTCCTTCACGATGGACGAATATCTATAAACCCATTATTGCGGCTATAAACGGCGTCGCCTTTGCCGGCGGCCTTGAATGGGCGTGTTTCGCCGATATTCGAATAGCTGAAGAACACGCTCAATTCGGAGTTACCTGTCGAAGGTGGAACATAGGGCTGGGTGATGGAGGAACGCAGCGACTTCCGAGAATTGTGGGCCTTGGACGAGCTCTCGACTTGATCATAACTGGTCGAGTAATCAACGCCAGGGACGCTGAACAAATTGGCCTTGTCAATAGCGTTGTGGCAAAGGGACAGGGATTGCCTAAGGCGCTTGAACTAGCCGATTTTGTCACGTCACTCCCGCAAGAAGCAATCCGCACGGATAAAGAGGCCGTGATAAGGGGATTTGGAGAATCGCTCAATGTAGGATTACGCATTGAAGCTGAATGCTTCAACAAACTGTCAGTGAATGATCTCGTTGCCGGAGCCTCACGGTTTACGCGAAAGGAGCATCCGGATCAAGGATCAAGCAAGGGATTTCGAACACCAGGTCTGGTCACGAGTTCTCAGAAACAAAAAGCATGAAGGACTGTACAAATGCAGGAATGTAACGGGGCTTACGCAGCAATAGTTCGACAAATCCTTTCAGATATTCTGGGTGGCTATTGTCGTTACGATTACGCTATCCGTCTTTGGGACGGCTCACACTGGTTTCCTCCATCAGCAAAAGACGGGACAAACCGGTCTTTCACTCTGGTGCTTAGTCATCCGGGCAGCCTGCGTAACATGTTCGATCGCGCATCAATGCTCAGTTTGGGACAGGAGTTCCTTTCGGGATCATTCGATGTCGAAGGCAACCTATTCGCCGCCTGCGAACTTGGCGATTATCTTTTACGGTTAAAGCCGTCATTGAGAAGAAGAATCAAGCTGGCGCTCCGAATCCGCAAGCTTCCGAAAGGCCCGACACCGAGTGAGGGTCGTGCTCGCTGCAATTTATCTGGAAGTGTCGGTTCGCGCTCTCGGCTTCGTGAGGCGATAGCATACCACTACGACTTGCCCGTTGATTTCTGGAAACTTTGGCTGGATTCAAGCTTAGCTTACAGTTGTGCTTACTTCAAGAACGGCGCAGAGTCGCTCGACGATGCGCAAGCCAACAAACTCGACTATGTTTGCCGGAAACTGTACTTGTCGCAAGGAGAACGCCTCCTGGACCTAGGATGTGGGTGGGGCGGCTTAGTTACTTTCGCCGCTTGCCATTATGGGGTTAAGGCCACTGGAATCACACTTAGCCGAACGCAGGCCGAATATGGATCTCATCTAGTTCGGCAGCTTGGGCTTCAAAGACAATGCGAGATAATACATCTTGACTTCCGGGATTTCCGATGCGCCGAGAGATTTGACAAGATCGCTTGTGTGGGGGCAATTGAACATGTACCGGTCCGAGATTTAAATGCCTTTTTTGAGCATGTCGCGAGGCTCCTCAAGCCAGGAGGTTTGTTTCTTAATCACGGTATCACTGAATCTGCAAGTGAGAATCATCCATCAGGCCCCTCTTTTGTTGACGCATTTGTATTCCCAGATCATGGAGTTACAACCCTTTCCTGCCAGTTGAAGGCTGCAGAGGAATCCGGCTTTGAGGTTCGGGACGTCGAGTGTTTGCGAGAGCACTATATGCGTACATGCTCTGAATGGCTCAAAAGGATTGAAGAAAACGAGGTTGGTCTGACGCGCCATTCGAATAGGCCTACGCAACGTCTTTTCCGGCTGTATGTGGCTGGACAGGCGTACTACTTCAAAACTGGTGCAAGCAGCATTCATCAAATGTTGCTAGTACGTTCGGAATCAAAGCCCGCTCATCTTCCGTTGACGCGTGCGAGTTGGTACAGGTCGGGTTAAAGGGTATCCGAATCGCTAAATTGCCATAATCAGTGTCAACATGCTTCCCGGCAACTTTTCAATTCCAAATCCGATTCTCCCAAATGAATCTTTCACTGTAGGTGATTTTGTGGCAGTCCAGCTTTTTGGACTGCGCCCTTTTTTGAGACAGTTATGAAGTTCGACAGTTGCCATGCTGCGGTTTGACGGGGTTTGATTCATATTTGAATAATATATTAGAAATATATAAAATGATTGCTAACAACAATAGTAAACATATGATCTACTTAAATTGGGCCCTCAGGGGCTGCTGTTGCAGTAATGGTCTTTGAAAATTGAATATTGAGGCGCTTAGACGGCATGAACGACGTGGGAGCCTTCAGCCGAAATCCCGGTCAGCCGTGGAAGGGTAACCTGGGGGTTGGTTTTTGGGGTCCCCGACACACGCCGGTTTTGCGTGTGGCGGGGTGAGAGTCCACGGTGACACCGCTTTGTGGCTGAATGGCGCTTACGCAGAAGGGGCCGTCGCTGGCGAGAGAGCTGCATGAACAGCGTTGGCAACTGATCCGATCCTATCGCTTAATACCATCGTCCAATAGATTTGTTTCCACGCTTTTGACTCTCCACTGACTGCTCGCTAAGCTGTTTGGAATCAGTGGATACTCAAACGCATCGAGGTGTTGGGTGTTTCTTCCGATGACCGGGGTCCCCTCGGGGTCCCCGACGCGCGCTTCGCGTGGCGGGGTGGTGGTGACCCGATGCACCGATGCACCGATGACCCGATTGCCAACACGACCAAAACGCAGGACAGCAGTTAGAGACCTCAATGAACTACGCCCTTGGCGTAGCGACTCGGCTTAATGGCAACTGTGCATTGCAGCTCAACCAATCCGAAGAAGGCGCGCCTGTTGTGCGTGGATGACGATCCTCAGTTCCTCATGCTCTTTGCCACGGTTCTTGAAGCGACGGCATACACCGTTGTCGCCACCACGATCCCCACCAGGCTCTTGAATTAGCAACCAATTCCGGCTTCGATCTTGTCATCCTCGACTATGACATGCCGAACATGAAGGGCACGGAGCTGGCTCATCGCATCAAAGAACACAAATGTGATGTGCCCATTATTCTGTTTTCTGGCGATCCTTCTCTGCCCGCAAGCGCATTGAACGTCGTCGATGGCCACGTGGCCAAGGGTGAGGGCTGGGAGTCGCTCCTGCAGGCACTGAAGAAATTCACGTTTTGAACGGCGCGAGTCGGAACCAAGACGCAGCGGCATGGATTCCCGTCCGAACTGCTGGCGAACATCTCCATGGTCGAAAAGCGTCCGGCAAAGGAGGCTCAATAAATGACCGCCAAACTCAATCGGATCGCAGCTGTGATCGTGGTTCTGGCATCACTGACCCCATTCCTGCAAGCACAAAGCCGAACAGTACCGCGCAAACCTGCACTGGAACTTGTGGTGTTAGGTTCCGGCGGCCCTCGTTCTTTTGGCCGAGCTTCCACCAGTTATCTTGTTCTGGTTGAAGGTATTCCACGAATTCTGGTGGATGCAGGTCCAGGCGCGTTTCAAACGGTGGGGAAGCTAGGGCTCGGACTGGATCGAATGGACATCATTCTGCTGACCCACCTGCATATCGACCATAGCGGAAACCTTCCCGCAATGTTTCTTGATCGAACGCGCACCAGCGATGCGCCAATTCGTTTTCGCGTGTTTGGCCCACAGGGAGCCAGTCAATTCCCGAGTACCAGCCAGTTTGTGCACTGCTCTTCGATCGCGGCGGGGCGTACGAATACCAGAGGACGTTTGGCCAAGACGAACAGATTGACACAACAGACTTGCCAACTGCTCTTGATTCAAAGGAAAGGGAGATCGTAAGCGAGGGCAATCTTAGAGTTGTTGCCATTGCCACGCATCATGGCGACTGCCCTTCCGTGGCTTATCGAGTCAACTATAAAAGCCACAGCGTTACATTTTCCGGCGATATGGATTCCAGCGCCCTCAACAATCTACAAGCTCTTGCGCTCAACTCAGACCTGCTGGTATTCCATGCGGCAGTCCTCGATCCCCCAAATTCTCCGGAGATCCTCTACACGCTTCACACCTCGCCTCGACTAATCGGCCAGGCAGCCTACACAGCGCGTGCCAAGCAACTGCTTCTCAGTCACATTGCTCCGGCGATTGAAGAGCAGCGGCCGGCTGTCTTGCGTTCAGTTTCAGCAACCTACCGCGGAAAGATTATGTTTGCTCGCGACGGTATGCGCATTCCCGTGACCGGCCCCTCTTGGCAACCAACCGCACATTACAAGTAATCTGCTCCAAATCAAACGATGGCCAGGTACCTGCTACCAAGGTATCGGCAATACCATCGTCTAATAGATTCTGCTCTGTGCACAAGCAGCGAATGGTGGGAGCGGATGAGGTTGGGGGAAAACACCAGCCAATTTCTCTAAACAACATTTTCCAAGAATATATAAAATAATAGTTGACAACAGTACTAAACATATAGTCTACTGAAATTGGGCCCTCAGGGGCTGCTGTTGCAGTAATGGTCTTTGAAAATTGAATAAGTGGAAGCCTTGGGTTTTGACCAAGGTGAGCGAAGCGAATCGAAGCGCTTACGCAGGAGGGGCAGTACGCCCTCGCGCTTGCAAGCGTCGAGGGGGGAAGTGTGCTTGCCTGGCCCGCCTGCAGTCTCGAGATTCCGCAACGAAAAAGCCTTCTGCAACGGGTTTTGGTTGGCCTTGGGGTTTGGGGGTTGGTCTGAGCTAGGAGCTATTATAGTAGCTAGACGCTGATTTCCTAGCCGCTTGGAATCTCGTTCCGCGAGGCGTTCCGCGAGCGGTTTTCGCCCAATTGGCGTAGGTTCTCGCGGAATCGCGGAATCACCCCCCTCTTCTGTAAAAATGTTCTAACCTAAGGCCCTGCTGGTTATATCCATCAGCCTGCGACGAGGGTTTTGCTGGTTGCTGGTTTTGGGGTTGCTTTTCGTTTTTCTGTTGACCTGTCACCCTGCCTTGTGACTTCTGATGTAGTTTATCCCGAGCGGAGCGAGGGATCCCTACCGTCTTCCAAGCTGC
>DATDGH010001104.1:0-5898 GCA_036522215.1 Candidatus Angelobacter sp.
GAATTGGAAAGCCGCGTCGAAGCTGGGCTAGCCCAAACGATGCGGTTTGCTGAAGCGGAACGGAACGTCGGAACGCGAGTAGAGGCGTTAGTCCTCAGAACGGACCTGCGGCTCCTTCAGAAACGGACCGAAGAGGCTGAGGCAGATGCACACGAGGCGATACGTCTCGATCCCGAAAATGTGCGAGCTCTTCTCGCGCTATCTCATTTTCATGGCGCAGCGAAACGACTTGATGAATCAATTCACCTTTTGGAAAGGGCATATCGAAAGAGCGCACTTCCTGAAGCTGCCTTTATGTATGCCCGAACCTTAATGCAGCGCGATGGACCGGAAGATAACCAGAATGCTCTCGCGTTGCTCACTGGCATCGACCTAAAGTTGCTGCGACCGGAATTCCGTCCTGTCATTGCTTCAACGGTGGTTGACGCCATGGTTCGGCTGAAAAATACGGCAGCGGCGGAAGAGTACCTAAACAGGGTCGTCGTGCATGTAAACAAGGAGGTAGTGACCACGTTACGCGGGCATATTGCTGCTGTCGAGGGCAAGAAGAGTGAAGCCGAAGCGCTGGCAATCGAAGCCAAAGGTGAGCTCACAGGATCGAGCGGGGCCGAGACGAAGGAGTCCCTGGCGAGACTCTTCATGAGGCTGGAGATGTTTACTGAGGCTCTGCCGCTATTCCAGCAGCTCTTCAACATGAAGATCCAAGCCTTTGACAGCGGTCAGCTTCTTGATTGCGCCGCTCGTCTGCACCGTGACGATGTCATTATCGGAACCTGCGCAGAACTTGAGCGGCGTGGCCAAGATCCATGGAACGTAGTCAGCTTCGAAGTGCAGTATCTCCAGAAGTATTCGCGTGAGAGAGCGGTTGCCCGGTTGGAGAGCTTCCTGAAGGTTCATCCAGGACATAAACTCGCGATTCTTATGCGCTCAGTGATCGGTGTTCAATCGCACCAAGCGGCCTTGGTGAGCGGTAAGGTTGCTGACCTTCCAGCTGTTGAGGACCTGCCGCCAGAATACATCCTCCCAGCAATCCATGTACTGCGTTTCTCGGGTGCTGGAAATGTCACAGTGGACTATGCCTATCGGTTTCTCCGGCTACATTTCGACGACATAAGGGCGCATCAGGGGTTGATGCTCAGCCTCATGCCGGGCGATCCATCGATAACAATTCCACCGGCAGAAGACGTGGTTGGAGTCGGATCGGCGGTTTGCGTCTACGATGATTTGAATGGTGAAGTCCGGTGGTTCGTTCTTGAACAGACGGATAAGCCGAACGCCAGCTTTGAAGAGATACCCGTGGACAGCGCTCTGGCCCAAGAGCTCAAAGGAAAGCGGGTAGGCGATGCTGTGACACTTGCCAAAGGCCAGATGCAAAGTAGAACCGGAACAATCCGGCAGATAATGCCGAAGTATGTTCGCCGCTTTCAGGATGCGATGGGAGAGATGCAAGTCCGCTTCGGAGATAGAAGCTCTGTTGAATCCATACGCTTGGGTTCGACCGAAGAGGAAATAGCTAAAGGACTGCAGAAAGTCCTTGATGCTGTGAAAAGGCGAGAGGCCGCCATCACGCAGGTGCGTCGTATCTATGATGAGCTTCCAGTCTCATTTCATCTCTTCGGCGATCGTTTTGGGAAGAATGCATACATCGCATTGGCGGGTCTCGCTCAAGAGTACGGCCAGTTCGTCAAATGCACACTCGGGACGCCGGAGGAACGACGCCAAGGCACGTTTGCCCTTCAGACCGCCGTCGTTGTGGTGGTTGACATCAGCGCCATCGCAACAATCCGGCTCATTGGAATCGAGGGCATCCTGTTGGATGCCAAGCGATTCCGTTTCCAGATGAGCGAGGGCACATTCAACGAACTGCAAGAGACGCTGGTAGGCGACCTGTTTTCCGGCTCAACAAGCGCAACAATCAATCATCGTGACGGCGTCGCTTCGATCACCGAGGAAACTGCAGAGGAGAAGTCGGAACGGCGCATCAAAGACCAAGAGTTTCTTGACCGGCTGAGGGCCGTCGTAGAAATCGTGCCCGTCATGGCGCTTTCTGCCGTCGATCCAGCTAAGCGCGAGCCTCTTGAGGAGATGTTCGGACAGTACGGAGTGGAGACGATGGTTCTCGCCGCCAATCCAGAAAGCGTTCTGTGGACAGACGATCTCATCCAGGCCGAAGTGGCCAAGAATGAGTTTGGAGTGAAGAGAACATGGACGCAGTTGATAGCAGAACAGACAGCACTTGCCGGACAGATAACCGACGCTGAAAAGGAGCGTGCAGTCGCTGCGCTGATCGGCATGGAGTATTCCGCCACTTCCTTCGATAGCGCCGCCATGTTGAGGGCAGTGGAAATGTCCGACGCTACTCCCTGGCGAACGCCGCTGAAACAATTTGTAGATATATTCCGCAAACCCATCGGCAATCCTCAGAGTCTTCTTGCAATCTTCATCGACTTCGTTGTCAAGCTCTATCGAGAGTCTTATCTGCCTGAAACGAGATGTAAGGTAGTGGTGGCACTTCTCGATGCAATATGGGTCAATGTACACCTGCGCTTGGCCCTCCTTCACCTCCGAAAAGTAAGTACGCAATTCTTCGGTCTCAATTCCGTCGGACAGCTGCAATTTCAGGAATGTTTCGACAAGTGGTATTCGGGCGTGCTGGACAAGCTCGTCGGTATGTAAGACCAATCGCTGTTGGGGCGTTCGTAGGGCAGTTCGGATCAGTAACGATAAACGCGCTGCTCTTGACCGATCAGGAGAGTCCTCCACCTGGTGGAGTGGTTTACTTCAGACCGGCTGGAGCGATTTTGCGGCCGGTCGCAAGAAACGAACCCGCGAGCAGGCAAGCATCTGATGAATCCGCACGCGATGAATTCTTATTTCTTTGCCGTTCCAGTGATACAGCAAACGTCAGTGAGGGCGGGCGCTTTTCCAGCGTGTTTAAGTTCAGAAACTGCCCTAATCCTGGTGCAATCTACTCCGCTGGAAGGGTTACAATTTCCTTCCTGCAAGATATTGGCTTTCGTAAGGTCCCTGATCCAGGTCGCCGCTGAAAAGGTTGGTTCTATGGCAAACAAGATCAATGTCACAGTCAACGGAGTCTCCCATCAAAGCGAGGTCGAACCGCGCATGCTGCTGGTGCACTACCTGCGGGACGCGCTCAACCTGACCGGCACTCACGTAGGCTGTGAGACTTCATTATGCGGAGCCTGCACCGTGCTGGTGGATGGCCAGGCGGTAAAGTCGTGCTCGCTCTTTGCTGTCCAGGCCGATGGATCGAAGATCACCACCATCGAAGGCATGGCGGCCGAAGGCAAGCTGCATCCCGTCCAGGAAGGTTTCTGGGAGCACCACGGATTGCAATGCGGTTACTGCACGCCAGGAATGATCATGGCGGCCGCGCAGATTCTGGCCCGCAACCCCGATCCCAGTGACGAAGAAATCCGGCACGGCCTGGAAGGAAATCTCTGCCGCTGCACCGGCTACCAGCACATAGTCCAGGCAGTGCAATGCGCGGCGAAGAAGATGGGGGAAAGCAGTGGTTAGTAATTAGTAGTTAGTAATTAGCAAGATCAAAAGCAAAACCAAAAGCAAGATCAAAAGCAAAGACAAAAGCAAAACCAAAAGCAACAGCGAATGAAAAGCCTTACCGCTGATTACAGTGATGGATAAGAAACAATCGAAATACTGGGAGGATTCCCTGACGCTTCATCGCGGGAAAGAAAGTACAGGGATCCTTCGACTCACCCTCGGTCCTGACGTCGCTCGGGGAACGCTCAGGATGACAGGGCTTAGGGCTACGCCGAGGGCGTAGTTGATAAAGGCTCTAACTGCTTTCCGGCATTTTGATAGTGTTGGCAATCGGGTGATCGGGTGATCGCGCGTGATCGGAAGAACAAGATGGCTTAAAAGTTGGAGGCACGATGTCCGAAAAATATTTTGGCAAAAGGCAGAAGCGTACTGAGGACCCGCGACTGATTCAGGGTCTGGCCCACTATGTTGACGACATCAAGCTGCCGGACACGCTGCACGCGGTATTTCTGCGTTCCATCTACGCTCATGCGCGAATCAAGAGCATTGACACCAGTGCCGCAGTGAAGGCGCCCAAGGTGGTCGCGGTCTATACCGGCAAGGATGTCTCTGCCAAGATTGGCGCGGTTCCCTGCGCGGCGGCGCTGCCGGAACTTAAGGTTCCCGACCATCGTGTGCTGGCTACTGACAAGACATACTTCGTCGGACATCCCATAGCGGTGGTAATCGCCCAAGACCGTTACGCGGCAAAAGATGCTGCTGACCTGATCGAGGTGGATTATGAGGAGTTGCCGGTAGTGATGGACGAAGAAAAAGCCGCTCAGGGCGGCCCCTTGGTCCATGAGCAGTTTAAAACCAACATCGCGTACAAGCTGACAGCCGGTGAAGGCGATGTCGAGGCAGCTCTCAAATCAGCAGACAAAGTCATCAAGCAACGCATTCTCCATCGCAGGCTTGCGCCCATCGCCATGGAGCCGCGCGGCGTCCTCGCCCGCTACTATCCCGGCGAACAGGAGCTGACTCTCTGGACCTCAACCCAGATTCCGCACCTGGCCCGCACCCAGATTGCCTTGATGCTGGGCATGCCGGAAAACAAGTTGCGCCTGATTGCTCCGGAAGTGGGCGGTGGATTCGGCTCCAAGCTGAATGTCTATGGAGAAGAGGCGCTGCTGGGATGGATTGCGATCCAGCTCAACCGGCCGGTGAAATGGATTGAGACCCGCCGGGAAAATATTCAGGCGACCATCCACGGTCGGGGCCAGATAGGTTACATCGAGATTGGCTATACGAATGATGGCATGCTGACCGGGCTGCGCTACAACGTATATGCCGATATGGGAGCCTACTTCCAGTTGCTCACGCCGGCCATTCCCACGCTGACTGGCCTGATGCTCTCCGGCTGCTACAAAATTCCCGCCATTCAGATCAATATCGTTGGCGTCTTCACCAACAAGATGGCCACCGATGCCTACCGCGGCGCGGGACGGCCGGAAGCAACCTATGTAGTGGAGCGCGCCCTGGACCTGGTGGCGGCCGACCTGGGCAAAGATCCAGTGGAAGTCCGACGCAAGAACATGCCGGCGCCGAGCGAGTTCCCTTTCAAGACCGCCACCGGACTCTTCTACGACAGCGGCAATTACGAGGGCGCGCTGAAGAAGGCGCTCGACATCGCTAACTACACCAAGCTGCGCGATGACCAGAGCAAAGCGCGCAAAGAAGGACGGCTGCTTGGAATTGGCGTCTCCACATACGTTGAGATCTGCGCCATCGGTCCCTCAGCGGCCACGCCGGCGGGCGGCTGGGAGAGCGCGACCGTAAGAATTGAGCCCACAGGAAAGGTAACTATCCTGACCGGCGCTTCTCCGCACGGCCAGGGTCAGGAAACTTCGTTCGCTCAAGTTGCGGGCGACGAACTGGGTGTAAATATCAACGATGTCAGCGTGATCCACGGTGACACATGGATTGTCCAGTACGGAATTGGAACCTTCGGCAGCCGGGGCACCGCCGTGGGCGGAACAGCAGTTTACTATGCTCTGCAGCAGCTCAAGGAAAAAGCCAACAAGCTGGCAGCGCATTTGCTGGGAGCGGGAAAAGACCCGGTTGACTTCAAGGACGGCAAATTCAGCAAGGACGGAAAGTCTGTGACCATTCAAGAGGTCGCCCTCACCGCCTACCTGGGCAAGAACCTGCCGGCAGATATGGAGCCTGGACTCTCCGCCACATATTTCTTTGAACCCAAGAATTTTACTTTTCCTTTCGGCACTCACATTGCTGTGGTGGAGATTGATCGCGAGACCGGCGAGATCCATTTCCAGCGCTACGTGGCCGTGGACGATTGCGGAAAGGTCATCAATCCTTTGCTGGTAGATGGCC
>DATDGH010001105.1:0-5945 GCA_036522215.1 Candidatus Angelobacter sp.
CGACTGTCCCATGGACCACTATGGTGTCAAAGCTCATTGGTTCCTTCCGATCACCGGATCACCCGATTCTTGGGTCTAATTACTAATTGCTAAATACTAATTGCTGCGTCTATGCTACACATGTTTTCAGGGCAGGCGTAATCCATGTTGAACGACCCGGCGCCCAGGCTTCCTCTGGAGCAACTCGAGAAGAATTTTGCGGACATCAATCCTCCGCTGACTCCCGGCCAGGCGCTCGAAGAAGGTTCGCGATGTTTGTTCTGTCATGATGCTCCCTGCATCAAGGCGTGCCCCACCGGCATTGATGTCCCGCAATTCATCCGCCAGATTCTTACTGACAACCTTCGCGGCTCCGCTAAAACTATTCTTGAAGCTAATATCCTGGGACAAAGTTGCGCCCGAGCCTGCCCCACTTCAGTCCTGTGCGAAGGCGCATGTGTGCTGAACCAGCAAGGCAAACGGCCGGTAGAGATCGGAAAGCTCCAGCGTTACGCCGTCGATCCCGTCATCGCTGCCGGCACAAAGCTTTTCAAAGCGGGACCGCCCAACGGATATCGCGTGGCCCTGATTGGGGCAGGCCCAGCCGGCCTTTCCTGTGCCGCAGAGTTGCGCAAACGCGGGTATGAGACTGTGGTGTTCGATGCCAACCCCCAGCCCGGCGGCCTGGATACCTATGGCATCGCCGCTTACAAAATGCGTGCCGCTGATGTAGTAAAGGAAATCGAGCTGGTACGTTCTCTGGGCGTCGAGATCAAAAATGGTGTTGCCGTGGGGAGAGACATCAGAATTGAGGAACTGGAGCGCGACTATGACGCCATCTTCATCGGAATCGGCCTGGGTGAAACCGAAGACCTGCAAATCCCCGGGGAAGACCTGCCCGGCTGTCGCGACGCCCTCTCCTTTATAGAAGAGACTAAAAGTAAATCTTTCGATCAGGTGCCCATAGCAAAGCGCGTAGCCGTTATCGGCGCCGGAAATACTGCGGTTGATGTCGTTACCGCCGCCCGCCGCCTGGGCGCCGAGGATGTCTACATGGTTTATCGGCGCAGCCAGCAGGAGATGTCTGCCTTTGATTACGAATACGAACTGGCCAGGCAGGACTCGGTCAGGTTCGTTTGGCAGGCATTACCACAGCGCATTGTCGGGAATGGACGCGTTGAGGCCCTGGAATGCGTGCGCACACAACGCGCACAGAAAGACGCGCGTGGCCGCAGCACCTTTGTGGCTGTCCCCGGCTCGGAGTTCCGCCTGGATGTGGGCATGGTGGTGAAAGCGCTGGGACAGAAGCGCAAGCTTGAATTCCTGCAACAGATTCCCAAACTGGAATTGAAGAATGGCTGCGTCCAGGTGGATTCACAGACTCTGCAGACTGCCAATCCAAAATACTTTTCCGGCGGCGATTGCGTGAACGGTGGCGGCGAAGTGGTCGACGCCGTTGCCCATGGTAAGAAAGCAGCCCTCGGCATCCATCAAATGCTGGAAGCCGCGCACGAAAGGAGGGCAAATGCCTGACTTAAGCATTAACTTTTGTGGAGTACCTTCCCCCAACCCGTTCTGGCTGGCCTCGGGTCCGCCCGCCAATACAGCGTACCAAGTTATGCGCGCTTTCGACGCCGGTTGGGGTGGCGCTGTCTGGAAAACTATCGGCGAACCCATCATTAATACCGCTTCGCGCTACGGCTCCGTTGACCTCAAAAACGAACGCATGATGGGGTTGAACAATATCGAGCTGATCAGTGACCGCCCGATCGAAGTCAACCTGCGCGAGATTGCCGAAGTCAAGAAGCGTTATCCCAAGCACACCGTTGTTGCCTCGCTGATGGTGGAATCCAAGCGCGAGATTTGGCATGACATTGTGCGCCGCACTGAAGATTCCGGTGCGGACATGCTGGAGCTGAATTTCGGTTGTCCACACGGCATGTCTGAACGCGGCATGGGCGCAGCCGTGGGACAGGTGCCGGAATACGCCACCATGATCACCGCATGGGTCAAGGAAGTGGCGCGCACTCCGGTCATCGTGAAACTCACGCCCAACGTGACTGACATCGCACACATGGCAAAAGCTGCCAGGGCTGGCGGCGCCGATGCGGTTTCCCTGGTCAACACTTTCAACAGCATCGTCGGCGTTGATCTGGACACTTATGCTCCACGACCGGCGGTTGCCGGCCACGGCAGTCACGGCGGTTATTGTGGTCCGGCGGTAAAACCCATTGCGCTGCACATGGTCTCTTCTGTCGCCAAGACTGTCCCCATCCCCATCTCCGGCATCGGCGGCATCGGCAACTGGCGCGATGCCGTGGAGTTCATGCTGCTCGGCTCTACCTCAGTCCAGGTTTGCACCGCAGCCATGCACTACGGATTCCGCATCGTGCGCGACATGATTGACGGCCTGGAAAATTATCTGGAAGAAAAAGGCTTCAGCTCGGCCATGGACATCGTCGGCAAATCGGTTCCCCGCGTCGACGACTGGGGCAATCTCGATCTCAACTACAAAATCATCGCCAAAATTGACGCAGCCAAGTGTATTGGCTGTAACCTTTGTTACATCGCCTGTGAAGACGGTGCGCACCAGTGCATTCGCGTGGAAGAACGTCCCTACGGTGATCTGCGACACAACGCCCTGCCGAAACACGTGCCCGTTGTCCTGGAAGATGAGTGCGTAGGTTGCAATCTGTGTGCGCTGGTGTGCCCCGTTCCCGGATGCATCACCATGACGGAGATCAATACCGGCCGTCCGCCGATGAGTTGGAAGCAATTGCAGGAAGCTCGAGGAAAAAATCCGAATTGCAGTATGGAAGATCTATTAGCAGGAGGAAACGGCGCAGAAGCTCAACACTAAGCCGCCGATGCCGGCTGATGCAGTTTCTGCAAGTGCCAATGGCTCATTTGTTGCTTGAGAGTCGGTTTTCGCTCCGATGCATGAGGAGCCAATACACAATGAACGCTACGAAGAACCCCACAAACCACGAATAGTCATACAAAACTCTGATTGCTGGAATCTTTAGTCCCATTAGCGCCACGATTGACCCAATGCACAGTGCGGCAATAGCGCGCCAATTGAAGCCGCGAGAATATTCGTACTCCCCGTCGCGCAGATAGAGGTCATCGGTCACAAGTCGTTTGTGCCGAATCACAAAATAATCGCAGATCATGATTCCCGCTACCGGTCCCAGCACCGCAGCATAACCGTTGAGCCACCCGGAGATAAACGTCTGATGGTTTGCCAGTAGCTTCCAGGGCATCATGGCTATTCCGATAAAACATGTAATCATCCCGCCAATCTTGAACGAGATCTTGCGCGGCCAGAGATTGGAAAAATCATTCGCCGGAGAAACCACATTTGCCCCGATATTTACGTTCAAAGTGGCCAGCAGGACGGCCAACAGCGAGATGATTACCGCTACCGGAGAATGGAATCGGCTGAGCAACTCTATTGGATCGGAGACGGCCTGACCGTAGATGACGATGGTGGCTGAGGTCACGGCTACGCCGATGAATGCATAGAGAGTCATGGTCAGCGGCAGAGCAATTGCCTGTCCTACCGCCTGTCCGCGTTGGTCTTTGGCGAAGCGGGTAAAGTCAGGAATATTGAGCGACACGGTGGACCAGAATCCAACAGTCCCATTTAAAGCAGGCACCAGAAACTTCAGGAAGTCTCCGGTGGTGCGAAATTTCGAAGGGGTGGAGAGCATGGGGCCGAAGCCTCCTGCGTTGTAATAGCCCCAGCCGAGCAGCAACACTCCCACTCCCAGCAGAACCGGTGCGCTGATTCCCTGTAGAAATCGGATGTATTCAATACCCCTGATAATTACCACTACGTTGATCAGCCAGAAAAGCATGAAGCAGATGGCCGTCCCATGCGGCACATCACGCCATGCAGGCCACACCGCGCCCAGCAGCTTATTGATCGCTTCCCCGCCAAACCAGGTTTGAATTCCGAACCAGCCGCAAGCCACCAGAGCGCGCAGCACCGCCGCCACATTCGCGCCCAGCACTCCAAACGACGCACGCGCCAGCACTGGAAAAGGAATGCCGTAGCGTGCTCCCGGATGAGAATTCAGCAGCATCGGCGCCAGCACAATGGTGTTGCCCAGGAAAATAGTCAGCACTGCCTGCTTCCAGTTCATCCCTCCGCGAATCAGGTTGGCCGCCAGGACATAAGTCAGGATGTTCACTGACATTGAGACCCACAGCGCGGCGTAGTTGTAAGTGGTCCACGTGCGGCGCTCACCGCTTACAGGCGCCAGATCAGGGTTATACAGCGGGCTGGATTCGATGTTTTTCTTAATTGAAAAAGGTGAGGACATAGTTTGTTAGTATCCTGACTCCAGCGCCTGCAAAATTGAGTAATTTGGTAAGTTGGTAATTGGGCAATTGAAAAACCAACGCCCAAATCTTTTCTAAAGTTTTGCTGTTAGCTTAGGAGCTAGCCGCTTTCCCCGCCTGTGCTACTAGCGGTCGATAGCTCTCCGGACGCCGGTCGCGGAAGAACTGCCACAGGTTCCGCACCTCGGCAATCATGTCCAGATCAAGATCGGCAGTTACGACTTCGTCTTTGTGGCGGCTGGCCTGGACCACAATCTTCCCCCGCGGGTTGCAGAAATAGCTCTTGCCATAAAATTCGCCGATATTCCACGGCGCCTCTCGTCCCACGCGATTAATTGCTCCGACAAAGTATCCGTTGGCCACAGCGTGCGCCGGTTGCTCCAGTTCCCACAAATACTCTGAGAGTCCGGCCACCGTGGCTGATGGATTGAAGACGATCTCTGCTCCATTCAGCCCCAGAATTCGTGCCCCTTCGGGAAAGTGGCGGTCGTAGCAGATGTAAACTCCGATGCGCGCATATTTCGTCTTGAAGGTCGGATAACCGGTGTCACCGGGAGTGAAATAGAACTTCTCCCAGAAGCCTGGGGCTACCTGCGGGATATGGTGCTTGCGATACTTTCCCAGGTATTTTCCATCGGCATCAATAACGGCTGCAGTGTTGTAGTAGAGCCCTGTCATTTCCTGTTCGTAGACTGGCACTACCATCGCCATGCCGTATTTTGCAGCAAGTTTCTGCATAAGCTTGGTAGTGGGACCGTCGGGAACAGGCTCAGTCAGTTGATACCAGCGCGCGTTCTGTTCTGCACAGAAATAAGGACCATAAAAAAGCTCCTGCAGGCACAGCACCTGGACCTTCTTCTTGGCTGCCTGTTCAATCAGCTTCAAATGCTTATCAATCATTGCTTTCTTGATTTTTTCCAAGGGCTCGCCAGGACTTACGGGATTGCTGGCCTGGATCAATCCACCACGCACAATTCGGGACATCTGCACCTCACAATGCTTAAAAGCTGCGTCAATATATCACAGCATCATTGCCTGGAGACGATAGACTGAAAGCCTGCCTTTGCGATTGATTTTGCTTTTGCTCTTAGCCAAAAGCCAAAAGCCAATGGCTCGCTCTTCCATGAGAAACTGTTGTCATGGAAATTCATAACATTGAATCCTTCATCCCGTACTTTGAAACTATTCGCGAGCGGACTCTGCGCGTGGTGCGCTCTGTGCCGGAAGAGAAGCTGGAATGGCGGCATACGACGGGAGTATTTTCGCCCGGCGATCTTGCACGGCATATCGCGGCCACGGAGCGCTATACCTTCGCCGAAAACGTGCTCGGCCGGCCAAGCCGGTATCCAGGTTGCAGCGCCGACCTGGCCCAGGGAATGGACGCAATTCAGGCATTCATGCAACGCATGCACGCAGAGACTGTAGATCTACTGCGCGGTCTCAGGCCGGAGAATCTGGAACAGAAAGGCGTAGGACCGCAGGGTCATCCGATTACAGCATGGAAGCTTTTGCGCGCCATGGTGGAACACGAGGTACATCATCGCGGTGAGATTTATGTTTATCTGGCGCTGTTAGGTGTGCCTCGCCCGCCGCTGTACGGACTCACCGAACCAGAGTTG
>DATDGH010001106.1:0-4640 GCA_036522215.1 Candidatus Angelobacter sp.
CGGCACCGTTACACGAACCAAGCGCGCGCCTTTCGGCGCGGAGACGGTGCTGAGCACCGTCTGTACCGATTAGATTTTGGATGATTTTCGACCCTGGCAATCGGGTAATTTGAAAAGCGCGAGACCTTAAATTGCCGCAAAACAGCGAATGGTTGTTTCGACTGCCACCTTAAACGATTCGCGCTTTAATGACTGGCAGCGGTGGTGGTAGCGACCACAGCGGAGGCGGGCGCTTTCTCCTGCCGGGTGGGCTTGTGCCCAAGGGTGCGCAGGATGATGGCGATAGCTAAATAACCGCAGGCAATGCCGAAGGCAACTGAACACAGGATGGTAAAAAGGACGGTAGATGATGCAAATAGCGTTCTCATCGCTTAATTAGTGAGATGACAATCAAAATATCCGGTTTGCTTAACCCGGTTCCTGGATTGTCGTCAAAATCCCCTCAAAAGTCTCATTACCGGCGTTGTTGCCCTCTGGTAACCGCCGTCTTTTTTCATCTCCAAGGGCCATAACTTGAACAAAACGCACAGTTATTTACCATAGCAAGCATTGACCCCCAGCCCCAGTGACTATTAAGATACAAACGTAGAGTTGCGCATTCACCTCTCCGGACCTGTCTGTGCGGTTGCACTCTTTTAGCGGCGAATCAAGCGGCTCTCGATCCAGGTTACCGAACCCATGGCCATCAGCAACATCACCGTGCGCGGCGCCCGCCAGCACAATCTCAAGAACATCTCGGTCGAGATTCCGCGCAACACGCTCACAGTCATTACCGGTCTCAGCGGCTCCGGCAAGTCTTCACTGGCGTTTGACACGATCTATGCCGAAGGACAGCGACGTTATGTCGAAACCCTCTCCGCGTACGCTCGCCAGTTCCTTGATCAGATGGAACGACCTGATGTGGACTCCATTGATGGCCTGAGCCCCTCGATCTCCATCGAGCAGAAGACTACCTCGAGGAGTCCGCGCTCCACAGTCGGTACGATCACTGAGATTTACGACTATTTACGCCTGCTGTACTCCTCGATCGGAGTGCCTCACTGTCCGCAGTGCGGAAAACCCATCTCTCGACAGTCGGCGGAGCAGATCGTGCAGCGGGTGATGCAGCTCAAGCCGGATGATCGGGTGATGGTGCTGGCGCCACTGGTGCGGGGGCGCAAAGGCGAATTTAAAGCTGAACTGGCCAAGCTGGCCCAACACGGCTTTGTGCGCGCCCGCATAGACGGCGAGCTGCGTAACCTGGATGAAGAGCTGGAGAGCATCCAGCTTGATAAGCGCAAGAACCACACCATCGAGGTGGTGATTGACCGCTTGCTGGTGAAACCCGGGATTGAGAAGCGTCTGGAGCAGTCCGTGACCACGGCCATGAAACTAGGCAACGGACTAGTGCAGGTGGCGGTGGTGGGAGGCGAAGAACACCTGTATTCATCGCGCATGGCCTGTCCGGATTGCGGAATCAACATACCTGCGCTGGAGCCCCGTTCTTTTTCGTTTAACAGCGTGTATGGTGCGTGTCCGGAGTGCAATGGCCTGGGCAGTAAATATGACTTCGATCCCGGAAAGATCATTGTGGACTGGTCCAAACCGCTGCTGGAAGGCGCTCTCGGACCCGCATCGGGCTCAACTTACTTGCGACGCATGGTGGAGATTGCCGGGGCAGCCTTCAAGATCGAGCTTTCTACACCGTTTGAAAAACTCTCCAGCAAATCCCAGTCGCTGTTGCTGTATGGCCCGGGCGATAAAGAGGCGCCACGAACGGGCTTTCGTGGCGTGCTCGGCTTTCTCAAGCAAAACCTGGAAGAATCCACGTCTGAGAGCTATCGAGAATGGCTTCTGGGCTACATGTCCGCCACGCGGTGTCCGGTCTGCCAGGGTAAGCGTCTTCGCCCCGAGAGCCTGGGAGTCAGAATCAATGGGCTGTCTATTGCCGAGTTCACGGCGCTGCCCGTCTCACGAGCGGTAGAGACGGCAAGCAGGATTCAGCTCAACGAACGCGAGAAGGCCATTGCCGGGCGCGTGCTCTCAGAGATCATTGAACGGCTACAGTTCCTCAGCGCTGTTGGGCTCGGCTACATGTCACTGGATCGATCAGCAGCAACACTTTCGGGAGGCGAAGGCCAGAGAATCCGCCTGGCAACGCAAATCGGGTCAAAGCTGCGTGGCGTCTTGTATGTCCTCGACGAGCCATCCATCGGCCTGCATCATCGCGACAACACTCGCCTTTTGCAGGCCCTGGAGTCCTTGCGCGATCTGGGAAATACCGTGTTAGTGGTTGAACACGACGAAGACACAATTCTGCGTGCTGACTACGTGATTGACCTTGGGCCGGGCGCGGGCCTGCATGGCGGTGATCTAGTGGCCAGCGGCACGCCAGAAGAAATCATGAAGC
Organism: Candidatus Angelobacter sp.; assembly: GCA_036522215.1. Classification (GTDB taxonomy): domain Bacteria; phylum Acidobacteriota; class Terriglobia; order Terriglobales; family Acidobacteriaceae; genus Angelobacter. The sequence continues at coordinate 2,390 of DATDGH010001106.1, forward strand.
AACCGCAGTCGCTGACGGGACAGTACATCTCCCGCTCCAGAAAGATTGCCGCACGCTTCCAGCCGCGAGAAGTTAACGGCAAGGCCATCACGATTCTTGGCGCCCGAGCCAACAACTTGCGCAATCTGGATGTGACTTTCCCGCTGGGAGTCATCACGGTAGTGACTGGCGTTTCCGGTTCGGGAAAATCAACTCTGGTGAACGACATTCTCTACAAGGCGCTGGCCAAACAGCTCTACCACTCGCGCGAAGAGCCTGGCGCGCACAAAGCCATCGTCGGGGCCGAGAACATCGACAAGGTCATCCGAATCGACCAATCGCCCATCGGCCGCACCCCGCGCTCCAACCCGGCCACGTATACCGGGGTGTTCACCCACATCCGCGACCTGTACGCGATGCTGCCGGAATCACGGGAGCGTGGCTACAAGGCGGGCAGATTTTCGTTCAACGTCTCCGGCGGGCGTTGCGAGCATTGCCAGGGCGAAGGTGAGCGCCGCATCGAGATGAATTTTCTGCCCGACGTCTATGTCTTGTGCGAGGTCTGCGGCGGCAAGCGCTACAACCATGAGACCCTGACAGTGAAATTCAAAGGGTTTTCCATCTCTGACCTTCTTGAAACCTCCGTTTCGGATGCCCTGCCCATTCTGGAGGACATTCCGCAGATCCGGCAGAAGCTTCAGACGCTGGAAGACGTAGGGCTGGGTTACATCAAGCTCGGCCAATCTGCAGTCACCCTGTCCGGAGGCGAGGCCCAGCGCATGAAATTGGCTAAGGAGCTTTCTAAACGGCAGACCGGCCGCACCCTGTACCTCCTCGACGAGCCCACTACCGGGCTCCATTTCGATGATGTAAGCAAGCTTCTGGAAGTGGTTCATCGGCTGACGGACCTCGGCAACTCAATAGTGATCATCGAGCACAATCTGGATGTGATCCGGAATGCCGACTGGATCATCGACCTGGGGCCTGAAGGAGGTGAGGAGGGTGGGCGGATGGTGGCCCAGGGAACGCCGGATCAAATTTTGAAAACCCGAAAGTCCTACACCGGACAGGCTTTAGACGCCTATTTCAAGAAGGACTTAACTGTTTGATTCAAATGAAGTTAGCATCAAAACCGAAAATGCCTTGTTCCGAATTCAGAACAAAATAATTTTGTTGAACCGAAGTTCAGATTGTCCGCTAAAGTGCTTGCAACCTTCTCCTTATACCTGGGCAAAATGAGGGGTAGCGGCATTACATGCTTGCTACCCCTTCACTCTTTCAGGAAGGGATTTGTCAGGTCAGCGATTCCGGTGTTTGGCACCCTCCCCCGCCCTCCTCCAAATCCCTTTCAGGGTGTAAATTGTTCTCCGAGACCTTTCTGGCCTGAATTTGCCATTACTCGATCCCATTTCGCCCATTGAACCATCTAGTCCTGAGATCACACGGTTCGCGACTACCTCCACTGAGGATCCTGTTTGGAACCTAGTGGATGTGCTGGCCATCTTTGCCTTTGCCTTTTTTGCGTTGGTTGTTATTGGTGGATTGGCGCTAGGCGTAGCGCACTCTTTGCCCTCTTTCCGGAACATAAAGCTAATCGACTTGGCCCAGACCCCCATTGTCCTGGTACCTGCCCAGGCAGTCGCTTACGTGCTGGTAGTTGCCTTTATGGTGCAAATTGTGCGTTTGCGGCACGGAAACGGCTTCCTGAGGGCTATCTCCTGGAATTGGCCAAGCACTGAAAAAATTCTTCTGGCAATCGGCGGGGGTGCAGGGCTGGCACTCTCTTCTGAAATCTTTTTTAACCTGACATCTCGATGGGTTCCCAAAAGCTTGCCTATCGACAAGTTTTTTCGTGATACCACCTCCACCTACCTGCTGGCATTATTTGGGATCACCTTTGCGCCTCTGGTGGAAGAGCTGTTCTTCCGCGGTTTTCTCTACCCAGCACTGGCGCGAAGAATTGGCATGGGCGCATCGGTGGTCCTCACAGCAGCTTCTTTCGCCGTGTTGCATCAAGGCCAGTTGGCACATGCATGGATACCCCTCACGTGGTTGTTCCTGGTAGGTACTGTGCTGACTGTGGTACGCGCCAGGACCAGGTCGGTTGCCCTCTGCGTAGTGATTCACGTGGGATACAACGCAACTCTATTTACCCTCGTCTTCATTGGCACCCAGGGATTCCATCATCTGGACAAGGTCTGATCAACAGTGTGATACCTTAAATTTTGATCAATGACAGATCCGCGGCCATCGCCGGACCTACATCGGCGCG
>DATDGH010001107.1:0-4645 GCA_036522215.1 Candidatus Angelobacter sp.
AGGGTCGCCGCCGGAGGACTTGGGACAGGATGACAGCAGTGCTAACGCCACCTCCAGATTTCAAGGGCTGCCGCCGCTGCAAGCCGCTCCAGGGCAGACCGCGCTCGCCGGCCAGGTATTGAAGCTCAACGGTTGGCCGCTGGAACACGTCACTCTGGAGATCGATGGTGAAAAAACCCGCACCGATTCTACCGGCCGTTTCCTGCTCACGAACCTGGCGCCCGGCCATCATGTTTTATGGATTGACGGCGCCACCGCCAATCACGAGCGCGTGCAATATGGCGTCTACGAAGTCGGCGTCACCATCCTGGCGGGCAAGACAAACGTCCTGAATTACACCATCTGGATGACCCGCCTGGATACCGACCACACGGTGACTATTCCTTCGCCTACCACCCGGGAGATGGTGATTACCAATCCCGGCCTGCCCGGACTGGAACTGCACCTGCCCGCCGGGACGGTCATCACCGATCGCTACGGCAAAGTGGTCCACCAGGTCGGCATCACCGCCATCCCCGTGGACAAGCCGCCCTTTCCGTTGCCTGGGGGAGTTCAGGTTCCCATTTATTTCACGATTCAGCCGGGCGGCGCGTACCTGAGCGGGCCGGGTGCCCGCCTGATCTATCCCAATGCGTCGAACCTTAAACCGGGAACACCTTTCGATTTCTGGAACTACGATGCCGATGTGAAGGGCTGGTTTATTTACGGCAGCGGCCACGTGAGCCCAGACGCTCGCAGCGTCATTCCCGATCCCGGCGTAGTGATCTACGAATTTACCGGGGCCATGGTGGGCAGTAAGATTACTAAGCCTGGGGTCGGCGCGCCGGTGAACGACAAAGCTAAGGACGGTGATCCGGTCGACCTCTCCACCGGTCAATTCACGTACAGCAAAACGGACTTGGCAGTCGCCGATGTCATTCCCCTCACCTTCTCTCGCACCTACATTGCGAACGACAGCCTTAGCCGCTCCTTTGGCATTGGTGCTACCAACAGTTACGCCATCTTCATGGTGGGCGACACCAGCCCATACACCTACCAGGAGCTGATACTGCCCGATGGCGGTAGCGTGCGTTTCGACCGAATTTCGTCCGGCACCAGCTACGGCGATGCCGTGTACGTGCATGCCAGTGCTCACGACGCATTCTACGGCGCCCGGCTGCAATGGAGCGGTGGGAATCCAGCACTCCCCGGATCCTGGCAACTCACGCTCACGGATGGAACCATGTATTTCTTTCCGGAGGCTCCAGGATCAACCAACCCCAACTGCGAGGGGGTGGTGGGGATCAGGGACCGTTACGGGAACCAGGTCAGGCTCGACCGCTCCAGCCCGAATGCAAATTGCAATCTCAACAAGATCACCTCTCCCAATGGGCGCTATATCGCGCTCACATACGACGCGCAGAATCGTATTTCGCAGGCCCAGGACAATCTCGGGCGGACGGTCAACTATACCTACGATGGCGCCGGCCGCCTCTCCACGGTCACGGATGTAGGCGGCGGCGTAAGCACTTATACCTACGATGACCAGAATCGCTTGCTGACCATCAAGGATCCGCGCGGCATCGTCTATTTGACCAATCAGTACGATTCTTCCGGGCGTGTGACCCAACAGACGAATGCTGACGGCGGCGCCTACCTGTTCAACTGGACAGCAAGCGGCAATACCTCTCAGGCGCGCGTGATGGCGGGAGCCGTAGTAAACGATGGTAGCGAGTTCGTGAGTAGTGGCTGCTGGCTGACCAGCGGTGTGGACAGCTTTAACCGCTATTCGTCGAGCTGCGGAGAAGGCTATCTGCCGCTGGTCACGCAGGTGGACGTAACCGATCCGCGCGGCTACGTGCGGCGCGTACACTTTGGGCCGACCGGCTACCCGACCAGCGATACCCATGCCTTGGGCCAGCCGGAACAGCAGACCACAACCTACAGCTACTATTCAGATAATTTGTTGCAGTCCGTAACCGATGCGCTGGGGCGCACCACCAGCTTCGACTATGATGTGGTGGGCAACACCACCCGCGTTACCAGCCTGGACGGCACGCCCAATGCTGTGACCAGCACCATGGCCTACAACGCGCCGTTCTATAAGTTGTCCAGCGTGACTGACCCGCTCGGTCATACCAGCACATTTAGCTATGACAGCTCCGGCAACCTGATCCAGACGACCGACCCGCTAAATCATCTGACCACCACGACCTACAACCCCAACGGGCAGATCGCCTCGGTGAGCGACGCGCTGAATAACACCGTCCAGTTCGGGTACTTTCAAAACGATCCGGTCAGCGTGACCGATCCCGTGGGCAACACGAGCACCAGCTTCCATGATGCCGTCGGTCGCCTGATTTCGGCGGTTGACCCGCAAGGAAACACCAGCAGCTACCAGTACAGCAATCTGAATCTCCTCACCCAGGTGACCGATGTCAAGGGCAACAATACTTCGTTCTCTTACGATGGCAACGGCAACCTGCTCAGCCTCACTGATGCTCTCAATCACACCACCACCTACACCTATGACAACATGGACCAGGTGCATACGCGGACCGATCCGCTGCTGCGGCAGGAAAGCTACAGCTATGACCTGAACGGAAACGTGGTGAGCGCCACCGACCGCAAGGGCCAGGTGACCACCTTCAGTTACGACGCGTTGAACCGGCTAAAATTCGTGGGCTTCAAAACAGTAGTGAACGGCGGTAACACCACCTACGAGAGCACCATCTCTTTCACCTACGATGCAGGCAACCGGATGACGCAGGCCGTCGATAGCGCGGGCGGCACGATCGCGCGCAGCTACGACAATCTCGACCGTCTCACCAGCGAGACCACAGCGCAAGGTTCAATCAGCTACGGCTACGATACTGCTGGCCGCCAAACAAGTATGCAGGTGACAGGCCAACCGCAGGTCTCCTACACCTACGACAATGCCGATCGCCTTACGCAGATCACGCAATCAAGCTCCAACACAAGTTTCGGGTATGACATCGCGGACCGCAGGACATCCTTGACGCTCCCAAATGGAGTGGCGGTCTCTTATACTTACGATAATAGCTCGCGGCTGACGGGGATCACCTATCAATTCGGGACAAACACGCTGGGCAACCTGACCTACAGCTATGACCAGCTTGGACGGAGAACCCTGGTGGGCGGGAGTTTCGCGCGCACAGGACTGCCGGGCGCAATCACTTCGGCTACCTATGACGCGGCCAACCAGCTTACCAACTGGAACGGAACAGCGCTGTCGTACGACCAAAACGGAAACATGCTGGGCGATGGAGCCAACGCATTCGCGTGGAATGCGCGCGATCAGGTCGCGACCCTGAATGGGGTTGGTCTGCAATATGACGCCTTTGGCAGGCGAATTAAGAATCGGGCTGGGACATCCTTCCTGTATGACGGTGCCAATGCTGCGCAGGAGCTTTCCGGAAGCACGGTGACGGCGAATCTGCTTAGCGGCGGGATTGACGAAGTCTTCATCCGGACAGATACCTCCGGCGCGTTCACACCCCTCAAAGATGCTTTGGGCAGCACCATTGCCTTGGTGGATTCCAGCGGGAGCCTTCAGACTTCGTACACGTATGATCCGTTTGGCAACACTTCCGTAACTGGAACCAGCAATGCGAATGAGTTTCAATACACCGGACGGGAAAACGAAGGGAACGGGTTGTATTTTTACCGAGCACGGTATTACTCGCCCCTGCTTGGAAGATTCATCAATGAAGATCCATTAGGGTTTGCGGGAAGTGGACCAAACTTGTATGCCTATGTGCTCGACAGTCCCACAAACCTGAGTGATGCCTTCGGGCTCCAAGGCGGAGGCACAGGAGTCGCTGAGCCCCCGGTCGACAAAGTTGCGCAGGTGATTCAGAAGGTTGCAACTGCCGCAGGAGTGGGTACAACAGCAGCCACGACCAGCACAGTCGCGGTTAGCACGAGTGAAGGAACCGGGGAGATTGTCACCCTAATCGCCGGCGGTTCAGGCGAGGGCTCTGTCGCCGGACCTGCAGGCGTGCTGGTCGGCATTGGAGCCGCAGCTGTCGGTGGCATCATATACGAGTGGCGAGAACGTAATCATGCGCTAGACGCTTTGGACCGGGCTAACGCTGAGCTGAGGCGGGTGCAACAACTGGAGCACCAAGCGGAGCTGAATTTACTGAACCAGCCCAAACCGCTGCCGGGGCGGGAGAGCAAGAAATCACCAGACGAGTGTAGAAAGCAGTTGCAAGAGTGCATTGAACAGTGCACCGATGAACTAAGAAAGGGAGAATGGCCCTTCCGGAGGTGTGTTGCAAAGTGCATGGACGATGCTGGATGCGACTATACGATACCACGACCTTTTTATAACCCACCGCCCCGTTAATGGAGGGCGCCATTAAGCGCACCGAAGAGGCAATTTGCGATGATCAAAGATGAGGCAATAGCTAAGAGCGTGTTAGATCTGATGAACCGAAGCCATAGCTTGCTGGTGGATTCACTTAGATTGGTGGAAGCAAAGTGTTCTGACAAAGAATACACGGCGTTTCAATCAGAAATGGCCCAAGTTCTCGGACAACTTTTTTTTCTAGTGATGGAGCCAATCTACCGCGCACATCCATCCCTAGCTCCTCTCGACACGCCGAGAGACTTTCTTGATAGATGGCATAAGAACTCTGAT
>DATDGH010001108.1:0-10810 GCA_036522215.1 Candidatus Angelobacter sp.
ACTACAGCATTGTGCATCCCAACGACCATGTGAACTACGGCCAGTCAACCAATGATGTTTTCCCCACCGGCATGAGGCTGGCCAGCCTTCTGGAACTGGAGAAACTTTATCCGGTGCTGGAGTTGCTGGCGACGACTTTTGAAAACAAGGCGAAAGAGTTTCACAACATCATGAAGTCCGGGCGCACACACATGCAGGACGCTGTGCCGATCCGCCTGGGCCAGGAGTTTGCGGCTTACGGCGTGGCGATACGCAAGGCCCTCGGCAGCATTCGCAGGGCATCTGATTCCCTGCGCGAACTGGGACTGGGAGGCTCAGCGGTGGGCACCGGGATCAACACTCATCCGGCTTATCGCGAGAAAGCGGTTGCCAGCCTGGCGCGCATCTCCGGGCAGAAACTCACGCCGGCGGGGGACATGCGCTGGGCCATGCAGTCGAACGCGCCCATGGCGGAGGTTTCGTCGGCGCTGCGCAACCTGGCGCTGGAGATCATACGCATCTCGAATGACTTGCGGCTGATCTCGTCCGGCCCTAATACGGGAATGCCAGAGATCAATTTACCTGCGCTTCAGCCGGGGTCTTCTATTATGCCGGGAAAGATTAATCCGGTGATGCCCGAGCTGGCCGCCATGGTGTCATTCCAAGTGGTGGGAAACGATTCAGCCGTGGCGATGGCGGTGCAGGCAGGTCAGCTTGAGTTGAACGTGATGATGCCGACCATGGCCTACAGCGTGCTTCAGTCCACCACGATCCTGACCAACATGCTGCGCGTGTTTACGGAGAAGTGCGTAGCCGGCATTACCGCCAACGAGCAGCGCTGCAACTTCTACGCGCAGAGCACGGTTTCACTGGCCACAGCGCTGAATCCATATATCGGTTACGCCAAGGCGGCGGAGATTGTGAAAGAGTCCATAGCCACCGGGCGGTCCATCATTGATATCGCGCGGGAGAAGAAGTTGCTGACGGAGAAAGAGATCGAAGAGATCCTTGATCCGGCGAGCATGACCGAGCCACAGATACCGAAAGAAGCGGCCAAAAAGCGAGACGACATCAAAGGAAAAAACTGAAGAGTACTACGCGATCACGCCGGCAAAAATCGTCACAGATGCACACCAAAGCCGCGTTGACACGGTTTTCGTTCCATGGTATTACATTATCAGAAATGTAATGGGCCATCATGGAATCTGCGATAACCACTAAAGGTCAGGCCACCATCCCGAAAACGATTCGCGAGCATCTCGGGTTGAAGGCGGGGGACCGGGTTAAATTCTTCTTGCATCCCGACGGGAGCGTGGTTCTTCTGCCTAAGCTCCACGCAGTAGCTCTAAGAGGTATATTGAGCCGTCGGCGTCGTCGGCCAGTAACCATCGACGAAATGGCCAAAGCAGCCGCCGAAGGCGCATCCGGCAACAGGCGGCGGGCGAAACGCCGATGATAGGGCTTGATACTAATGTCCTCATTCGGTACGTTACCCAGGACGATCCTGTTCAGTCGCCCAGGGCAAACGAAATCATCGAACGCCGGCTGAGCACGGCGAAACCTGGTTTTGTAAGTGTGGTAGCGATGGCCGAGGTGGTATGGGTTTTAGACCGCGCCTATGGCTTTACATCATCCGAGATTGCCGCCGCTATCGAATGCATGCTTCAGATCGAGGTCCTAGTTATTGAGAACGAGCAGGAAGTGTTCGCAGCTATGCTTGCGCTCAAGCAGGGCCGCGGCGCATTCGCCGATGCTCTGATCGCAGAGCTTGGCGCCAGAGCCGGCTGCATTCATACTCTGACCTTTGACCATAAGGCAGTTCGGCTTCCTGGTTTTAAGCTTCCGTGATCCTGAGCTTCAGTGTTTTAACCAGAGTGAATGACGAGCACGCGTCCAGGAGGGGATGAAAATGTTCAACCGGGCACCCCGCTGCACACGCACTAGCCCGTTACCGTTGCTTCCTTCCGGACCTGGCGGGGTTGGCGGGATTGCGTTGCGCGGGACCCGGCATCCTCGATTCTAACATCCTTCAGGCCCTACCCTTCCGAGTACTAAAAACACCTTCATTCCCGGCAGGAATTCAAGCACAATAGGTATGGATAACGATGTCTTCCATAGCCCAGGCGCCACAATCAAGCACCGCCGAAAGGTTCTTCCAGGGCTCTCTTTACCTGCTGGTGGTGATGGGATTTTGCGCGCTCGCGGGCACGGGCAAGCTGGATTTCTTTTCCCTGGTGCTGGTGGGCTTTGCCCTGCTGCTGCGCGGATATCAGCTGTACAAAGGAACAACGGTTGTTATTGCGGAGCGCTGGACCAGCTATTTCACTCTTTTTTATTTCATTTTTTATCTATTCGACTATTTCTTTCTTACCCAGAGCTTCGTCAGCGCTACGGTGCACATGGTGCTGTTCATCATGGTCATCAAGATCTTCTCCGTGCAGCGCGACCGCGATCTTATGTACCTGGCGGTGCTTTCATTCCTGATGTTGCTGGCAGCAGCCGTGCTCACGGTTGACACGGTTTTTCTGCTGACGTTCTGCCTCTTCATGCTTACCGCCATGTCTACCTTTGTGAGCATGGAGATGCGCCGTTCGGAGCGCGAGTCGCGGGTGATTACCGTCTCGCCCCGAAATGAAAACAAGTTCAGCCGTTCGCTGTATAGCGTAGCTGGACTGCTGGCGGCGTCCACGCTCGTGGTGGCGGTGGTGATCTTCTTTGTGCTGCCTCGCATGAACATGGGCGGATACCTGCAAAGCCTGGGCAGCCAGACAGATTTTGTTTCCGGTTTCAGCGACACCATGAACCTTGGCGGCATCGGGAGAATCCAGCAGTCGAATGCCGCGGTGATGCATGTTCAAGTCCTGCATGGCGCCTTTCCCCGGGACGCGAAGTGGCGAGGCGTAGCGCTGGCAAACTTCGATGGTCATCGGTGGACCAATCCGCCGCAAGACATCGCGACTCTGGAACGGTTGCGTGGTGCGGGACTTGACCTTTGGCCACTGCGGGTTGAAAACGTGCCACTTTATTCCAATGCGCACCAATCAACTTTTGGCTATCGCGTCATCATGGAGCCGGTGGGCAGCTACATCTTTTTTCTGGCTTCCACTCCGCTCAGGGTGAGCGGGCCCTATTACGAAGTGACCATCTCCACCGGAGGAGCAGTCACAAAGACCGACGCCGGGCGGACCATTGATGTTTACGAGGGTGAAGCTGATACAAGTGATCCGGAGCCGATCGTCCGAAATTCCACGTCCAGCAACTACAGCCCGGGAATCACTTCCTATTATTTGGGACTTCCGGAACACCTGGACCGGCGCATTCCATCCCTTGCCAGGACGATCACGGCTTCCGCAACTTCGAATTACGGGCGGGCCAAGGCCATCGAGAAGTATTTGCGGGAGAACCTGGGCTATACGTTGAATTTGCCGGGAGCGGAAGCTGATCCCCTGGCCAACTTCCTTTTCGAGCGAAAGAGAGGCCATTGCGAATACTTTGCATCCTCCATGGCCATTATGTTGCGCACGCTCAACATTCCATCGCGGGTGGTAAACGGGTTCCGTGGCGGCGAATACAACGATTTGAACCACACCTATATCATCCGCGGACGTGATGCGCATTCCTGGGTGGAGGCATTTTTTCCAGAATATGGCTGGGTCACATTTGATCCCACTCCCTTGGTTCCGGCCGAGGGAAATGACACCTGGTCGCGAATGGCCATGTATATGGATGCGCTGCACGAGATGTGGCGCGAGTGGGTTATCAATTATGACTTCGGCCGCCAGGCCCAGTTAACCGCCGAAATCAGCGCCAGCGCCAGCAACGCACATAGCAGAGTCCGCTCGTGGTACAAGCGAAAATACTGGGGAGTTCTGGCCTGGCTGAAGAACCTGAGCGGGGCCCTCAACTCGGGCAAGATGATCCTGCTCTGCGCTCTTGGGCTAGTGATTATTGTTTTGCCGTTCATACCACGTGCCTGGAAGGCGTTCCTGCGGGTAAAATTCCTCAAGAATCCCGAGCAGGCGCCTCGGACATCAGCGAGCCTATGGTATGCGCGTATGCTGAAGGCGATGGCGCGAAAAGGAATCCGGAAGACACCCTCGCAAACGCCGGCTGAATTCGCTTCAGTGATCGACGACCCGGAAGTGCAGAAGGATGTGGTTGTCTTCACCCGGCATTACGAACGCGCCCGCTTCGCCGATTCGGCCGAAGACGCAATGCGGCTGCCGGAATTGTATGAAGCGTTGATGGCAAAAAGGTGAAACTTGCCGCCATGTATTTACCAGCTAATAGATAGTGGTTATGACCCTGGTCCAGGAGCCAATGGCCATGGGCTGTTTTTCTCAAATTGGCGCAGGTTGTAACACTTGTTACACCCCTCCCGCACAGGATTTTTCTTTGCGTCCTTTGCGGTAAGAACTTTGCCATGGTTTCGTTTCCTGTTACCTATCCAGAACCAAGTCATTCCACGCCACATCCCAGTAGCGGCCGAATTTGCGGCCGTTTTCGGTAAGAACTCCAAGCAGTTTGAAAGCCAAAGCGTTGCTGCAACACTGCCGACGCCGGGTTGGGCAAGGTGGTATCCGACTACTTGATTTTTTTCTCAGGGAAAGGTTGGACTTTGGCGTTTTTATCAAACAGGTGGGCAGCACATGAAGACTTGAGGTGAAGAAATGGGACCGTTATTTGAACAACACCCGTGGGCCGTGGTCGCTTTGATCATTGTCACTGTAGAGTCCTGGCAACTGTTCAGGGCAACTCTATTCAGACTGCTTCGACAACTGAGAGGAAACAGCTTCACGCAGGCCAAAAGCGTGGATTTTCAAAAGTAGCACGGCAAGCGGCAAGGTAAGGACTAAGGCATCTTTCGTCTTTCGTCCAGCGCACCTGAACCTCTACGCCGAAAATGAGGCGAATTTATGGCTGACAATCGGATCAACGAATACGTAAGAGACTCGCAATTTGTGATCGCGGGCCGGGTCGAGAAGACCGGCGCGACAACCATGTCTATAGTGCCTGCCGCACCGAACACAGGAGTGTTCAAGATCGACCAAATTCTGCATGGACCTTCGGTCCTGAGCGGATTCGCAGGCAAAGAGATCACGGTGATATTCCAGGAATCTGGTACGGTGAATGCCGGGGAATCGGCTGTTATATTTGCCACAAGCTGGCTCTACGGTGAGAGCCTGGCGGTGATCGAGGTCGGCAGGACGGAACTGAGAGAGATCATGCGCGATGAAATCAATGATGCCTACCGAAGACTGGATGACGAGCGCCTGCTGGAGCGCATCGTTGCCGCGGAGCTGGTGATTGCGGGTAAGGTGGTCAAAAGCGAGCCAGCGCCTGAGGAGATCCAGCGGCGCATGCCAATTACCGAGCATACTCCGTTGTGGTGGGTGGCCGAAATCCAGGTGGCCGCAGTGCTGAAGGGACATCACGAGAGCAAACGGATCATCATCGTTTTCCCGAGCAGCACTGACGTAACCTGGCATGACGCCCCAAAGTTCAAGACGGGCGATGCGGGGATCTGGATTTTGCAGAGGAATCAGCAGGAGCGAGGGTGGCCCATGATGCGGGTTGAGGGCCTGACCGCGTTACATCCACTCGATTTCCAACCGCCTGAGCGCCGCTCTCATGTGCAGGCGCTGATACGAAGAGGCTCGGGCAAAGAGCGAAAAGGGTAGCACGCGCCGGGGAATCAGCAAAGGCAGCGGCTCGGCTTGGTGCACCAATTAGCGTTCCGCCAGTTTTTCAAGGAGGAGGTTTCGAACCATGTTTGTCGAAGTGGTCAATATGATCCCACATTCGCTCAGCGGCGAATCCAATATGGATAGCGAGCCGAATATTACTGTCAACCCGGCCAATCCACGGCATATGGCAGCATCGGCGTTCACTCCCGATCCTTTGCTCTCCGGACATGCTCCGATCTATGTTTCGACCGATGGAGGGCAGACCTGGGCCTTGAATGTGGTGATGCCGGGTGGCAACGTGACAAATGACATCACGGTCCGCTTCGCGTCAAAATCCAATATGCTATATGCGGGCATTCTTCGAGGTGGAACTCTCGATCTCAATATCCTGCGCAAGGCGAATTTCATTGCGCCTGGCTTGATGACCGTTCTGGTGAACAAGACCAACGACGATCAGCCCTACATTCAGGCCCACTCGCACGCCGGAACCGACCACGTGTACGTCGGCGACAACGATTTCAATTCTTCACCAAAAACTGCGACGGTTGACCTTTCCCAGGATGCAGCCACTCCCCCTCCACCCGCTGGATTTGTCTTCGACCATGTGGAACCGCGAGGCACGATGGGGCAGGACGGCCCCCCGATTCGGCCGGCGATTCATCCCAACGGCACGATTTACGCCGCCTATTGCGGCTGGCGTGGGACGGGAGGGCCTGGCGTATTCATTTCCGACATCGTGGTGGCACGCGACGATCACTGGGCCAGCGGAGCCATCAAGTTCGGCGACCTGAAAGATCCAGTGGACTTGCTGCCTGGCATACGGGTCGTGAGCGGTATCTCGATCCCGTTCTTTCCCGGGGCATTTCTTGGGAATCAACGTTCGGCGGCCTCGGGATTGGCGATTGCGGTCGATCCCCGAGATAGCGCTATCGTGTATTTAGCGTGGGCAGAGGGAACGAATGCGGCCAATTACACACTTCACCTGCGTCGCTCGACGGACAAAGGTCACACTTGGAGCGGTGATTTGCGAGCGATAGTACAGGCCATGAACCCAACGCTGGCGATCAATGATCGCGGCGAGGTTGGCTTCTTTTACCAGAAGTTTCACAATCCAGGGACAGGCAATCGCTGGCAGAACCATATTGAGATCAGCCATGATGGGTTCGCCACGCGAAAGGACATCATCCTGGCCGATCTACCGGATATCAATGGACCGGGTCCCACCCTGAATCCGAACAATCCAATCGGCGACTACGCAGGGCTGGTTACCGTAGGCAGGACCTTCTACGGAATATTCTCAGGAAACAACACGCCCGACCTGGCGAATTTTCCTAACGGCGTCAAGTATCAGCGGAACGCGAACTTTGCCACCAAGCAATTGCTGGACCTGGGCGGGTTTCCAGTGCCCGAGTCATACGATCCATTCTTCTATCGCATTTTCTGGGAGGAGAAGGAAGAACATGGTGAGCGGGAGGAGGGGCACGGTGTTGAGTGTGGGCGGCTGGAGGTGAAAGGCCTGAAATGGGAGAAGATAGAGATCAAAGAGCTGAGGCTGGATTTGAAGGATCCCAGGCGCCGCGGCCGGCACGAAGAACACAGTCATCACGAAGAACACCATCACCACAAACACGAGTCGCATGAGCGTGGCGGCCTGGTCCGCCGCCTGGGTGAGGAACTCGAAGAGCTTGGGCGACGGATAGCGGATAGCGCTCAGGACGACGACGATCACAGCTGATACGGTAATCGTCTTATGATGCAGGATTTCCAGCAGATTTCTGCATACCCTGCACTAGACTCCCAGGGACTTCTCCGTCCATGCCACGTCCCAGTAGCGACCGAACTTGCGGCCGTTTTCGGTGAAAATTCCCACCAGTTTGAAGCCGAAGCGTTGATGCAGAGCTGCTGACGCGGGGTTAGGCAAAGTGTATCCGGCCACGATGCGGCGGATATCTTCGCCGCTGATGGCTTCGAATAGGGCCGAATAAAGACGGCTGCCCAGGCCTTTGCCGGTTGCGTTCGGGCAGCAGTAGATGGTGGTTTCGACTGTTGTGTCATAGGCTGCTTTGGGCCTAAAGCGCGTTGTGCCGGCATAGCCCGCGACCAGACCACTCTCCTCGGCTACGAGCAGACGGTAGCGTCAGCACAAATTGCTCGAACCATGCTATGCGAGACTCCACAGTCTTTGGCTCTAAGTCAAAGGTGACTGGCGTATTAACTACGTAGTGGTTGTAGATTTCTGTGAGGCGGGGAAGATCGATTTTTGCCGCCGGTCGGATGTGAACTTCAGCCATGTGTTGTCCGATTGACTATTTTTAGTTTAACCCGAGCGCAGGAAGGGATCACCACCATCTTCCATGCAGTTTCAGGCGTACACGGAGAAGACAGATGTCGGGGTTCTTTGGGCATTCGCCCTGAAACACCTTTTAGGCTCGCAGGGACCTCTCACTCCGTTCGAGGTAAACTTCAAAATCCAAGGACCGGGAAAGCTGATACGATTCTCTTAATTCAAGATTTTGTTCATGATCCGGCTGCTCGCCAAGTTGATGTCGGTGGTGCTGTTCTGCGGCATCTACTCGCAACCTGCACAGCCGCAATCGTCAACGCCTGCGCCACAGTCACCGGCATCCGCTGAACAAAAGAAAAAAACAGTTTATGAACCGGCTACCGTGTTGAAAGTAACCACGCGCCTGGTGGTGTTGGATGTCGTTGCAACCGATCGACGGGGCCAGGCTGTTACAGACCTCAAACCTCAAGATTTCACGGTGTTGGAAGACGGCAAGCGACAAGAGGTGCGGATGTTCAACTTTCGCCACCCGCCACTCACGAATGCGGCGCTGGCTGCGCAAAAACCAATCAAACTTCCGCCGAATGTTTTTGCCAACATCCCTGCTTACAATCCAAGCAATAGCTTGAACGTGATTGTGCTGGACCTGCTGAATACGGACTTCGACGATCAGGCGTATGGCCGGCAGCAAATTCTCAAATACCTGGCAAGCATTCCGGAGGGCGAACCGATTGCGGTGGCCGTCTACATATTGGGTAAGAAGTTGCACCTGGTACAGGACTTTACCAGCGACTTCGCCGCTTTAAGGACTGCTATCAATGAAATCAAGAGCGAGCATTCCGTGGTTCTGGACAACCCGGCCGCCGGCGTCTCGCCGGACGTTAAAGAGCTTGTTCCTCCGCCTCCCACCCGACTGAAAGAATTTTCCAAGGTTTACGAAGGCACTGAGCAGTTGGACCGCCGCGTCCAGTACACATTGGACGGCCTCATGGCGCTCGCCCGTCACCTTTCCGGATACGCCGGCCGGAAAAACCTGATATGGATCTCGACAGCTTTCCCGATCGGCGTTGGCCCCGATGAAAGTCTCGGACCGAACGAATTCGACAATTTGCGTGACTACCAGCAGGCGATCATCTCCGCCTCGCAAGCGCTGGTAGATGCACAAATCGCCGTCTATCCCGTGGATCCGCGCGGCCCTCTGGGCGAGTCCATGTATGGCGGCCACGGCACCGCACCAGACAGTCAGGTGATGACGCTCACGGCCGAAACTGGGTCCGGCGTCGCGGAGCAGAACACGATGAAGCAGGTGGCCCAGCTTACCGGCGGCAAGGCCTACTACAACCAGAACGACATAGATGATGCCATCCGTAACAGCATTGCTGATGGATCAACCTACTACACCCTGGCTTACAATCCTGACAACAAGGAGTGGAATGGCGAGTTTCGAAAAATCGCAGTGAAAGTGGATCGCCGCGGAGTCAAGCTCCGTCACCGACCTGGTTACTACGCGCTAAAGACCAGCACAGCTCTGGATTCGAGGCTGATCTATGCAGCATTTGGCCGGGCGCTCAACCTCGATTCTCCGATTTCGACCGGTCTGCGCTTTGAGGCAGGCCTGGTTCAACCCTCGGCGAAAACGCAAAACAAGGCGCTGCTGAACTTCGCTTTAGATCCTCATGCAGTCAGCTTTGAAAAGCAAGACGATGGCTTGCAACATGCGAAGGTGGATTGTGTTGTAGAGGCGTTCACCGACAAAGGGCAGCTGGTTAAGACGGATGCCAGTACCCTTACCGTTGCGTTGGACGCGCCAACTTTCGCCAAGGCCATGCAGAGCTTCCTGAAGGCGCAGGTTTCTATTGATCTCGCACCGGGGTTCTATTTGTTGCGCCTGGGAGTGATGGATGAGCGTACGGGCTTGATCGGTACAACCACCGCCACGGTCACAATAGCTCCCTCCACTGCAGAAGGAAAAACGGAAGGGATAAAACCATAGGAGATGGGGTGATCGCCGTGATCGGGTGATCCGGTGATCTGAAAGTCAAAACCATTTGGCCGCGAATAGACGTGAATCAAAAACTCAATTGTTGAATTGCAAATCAGTCGAAAATGTTTTTTGGACAATTCGCCCTATGAAAGCATAGAAGACTGCAGGGTTCCCTTCGGGATAAATTTCAAAACTCAACACAATACAGAATCTCAGTCCGCTCCTAGCGCATCTGACGCCGGCTGAACAGAGTAGGCTGC
Organism: Candidatus Angelobacter sp.; assembly: GCA_036522215.1. Taxonomy (GTDB): domain Bacteria; phylum Acidobacteriota; class Terriglobia; order Terriglobales; family Acidobacteriaceae; genus Angelobacter. Next base: position 10,195 of record DATDGH010001108.1, read on the forward strand.
GGCTTCGCCGTAGTAGCCTTCTTCGCCGTGCTGAGAGAGATCCAGGCCCTGGATTTCATGCTCGGCTGAGACGCGCAGACCTATCACCATGTCCACCAACTTGAGAATCAGGAAGGTGCCACCCGCGGCCAAGGCCCACGCGATCAGCACGCCAATGGATTGATGCCACAACTGGCGCAAGTTGCCCTCGAGTGCGCCCGAGGGCAGGATGTTGCCCTGCGCATCTTTGAAGATGGGATTGATCACGCGTAGAGCGAACACTCCGGTTAGCAGCGCGCCTATGGTCCCGCCTGCGCCGTGGACGCCAAAGGCGTCGAGAGAATCGTCATAGCCGAAGTAGGCCTTCACCTGGGCCACCATCAGGTAGCAGAAGGTACCGGCAATCAGGCCGATAATCAGCGAGGCGCCGGGACTCACAAATCCGGCTGCGGGAGTAATCGCCACCAATCCCGCAACCGCGCCGGAGATGGCGCCCAGCGCGCTGGGCTTGCCATTGCGGAACCACTCCGCACCACCCCAACCTATTACTGCGGCCGCGGCTGCAAGGTGCGTCGCCACAAACGCGCTTGTCGCCAGGCTTCCGGCACTCAAAGCGCTTCCGGCGTTGAATCCAAAC